>CAZWBN010000200.1:0-3554 GCA_964632095.1 uncultured Clostridia bacterium
GGCTGTGTTCTGGGCTTTGACTGGCATTCAAGCGGACTCACCACCACAGTGTGTGGTGCATTGAAGGAAGGGATAAAAGGAAGAGAAAAGGAATTAGGCTTATTCGTTGCAGGCGGGAAAGGCAATGTTTCAAGAAGGACTCCTTTAGAGATTGAGAGTTTTAGTCCCCTTTTAAAAATAAATCCAGAGAAATTAATTTATGCAAGCAAGATGGCAGCAAAAGTTGATAGTTCAGCGCTCCAGGACGGATATCAACTGTATCATCATTGCTTTATTTTCACGAAAAACGGGCTATGGACTGTAATTCAGCAGGGAATGAGCGAGGAAACCAGATATGCTCGAAGATACCATTGGCTAAGTGAAAAAGTTTCCGATTTTGTCTGTGAACCTCATTTTGCGATATGTTGTGACAAAAAAGGAAAAGTTTTAAATATGGTTGCTGAAGAAAGTGAAAGAGCAAGAAATTCTATTGTAAAAATTGCTAATGAAAAACCAACCATTATTTTATCAGAAATTAAAAATTTAAAAATGCCTGCACGGCATTATATAACAACTGAAGACATTGAAATAAACAGTTTAAAAAGAATTCTATTAAAGACTTATGAAAATCAACCTGAAAATTTTGAAAATCTTTTGAGTGTAAAAGGAATTGGCCCAAAAGCTATCAGAGCATTGAGTTTATTATCCGAGCTTATCTACAAAGCTCCTCCAAGCACTAAAGATCCAGTCCGTTATAGCTTTGCACATGGGGGGAAAGACAGGCATCCCTATCCAATAGACAAAGAGAATTATGAAAATTCAATAAATTTTCTAAAAGAAGCTTTAAACTCAGCAAAAATCGGATATTACGAAAAACTAAGAGCCTTCCGAAGACTTTCTAAATTGGAAATTTAAAAATTTCCTTGTAGAAGCAATTTATTTCTCTCTGAACGGGTTTCTCCTATGCTTGTCACATATATTGCTGGTTTGTCCACCACAGGGCATTTGTTTTCACAAATTCCACATCCAATGCATAACTCAAGGTCAATAACTGGTGCCTTGGGTTTTTTAATACTTCCATCAGGTTTTTTTACTTCAATTTGAATAAATTTTATGGCTTTAGGCGAGGTCGGGCAGTGCTCTTCACAGACAATGCAATCTATTCCTTGAGCGTAAGGGAGACAACGATTTTTATCTATAAATGCTGTTCCGATTTTGATTTTTACTTTTTCTTCAATTTTTAATTCTCTAATTGCTCCAGTAGGACACACTTGAGAACATAAAGAGCAATAATACTCACAGTAGCCAATTCTTGGAACAAGTCTTGGGGTCCAGAATCCCTCAACTCCTGCCTCACCCAAGCAGGGTTGAAGTGCATTTGTGGGACATACCTTCATACACTCTCCACACTTAACACATCTTTTCAAAAACTCCTCTTCTGGTAAAGCTCCTGGCGGGCGAATTAATTGAGGTGACGAGCGTTTATTCGCCAGTCCTATCCTAAAAAAAGGGACAGCCAGAGCACCAAGAACCGCTGTAAAAACCCATTTCCTCCTTTCCAGATTAATTGATTTTTCTCTGGGCAAAAATTTAAATTTAAAGTCAATTGCTTTAACAGGACAGAGCGCCCCACATTTAAAACAATAGATACATTCAGTTATTTTCCATTCTTCCTCTGGAAAGGGTTGAGCCTGCCCAGAACAGTTCATTGAGCATAAATTACACTCGATGCAAGTGTCTTTATTTATTTCTATTTTCATAAAATTCAATCGTGAGATAAGACCCAATAATGCGCCCAAAGGACAAATATACTTACACCAGAATCTGGATGTTAATAGATTTAAAAGAATTATAGTTAGAAATATTAATCCAATAAAAAAACCCTGATTGAAATGAGAATTGATAATAAATTTGTAACTTAATTGTGCTAAGGAATCAGCAATAAAATCCAGTTTCAGTTTTGATAGAAAGCTAATAAAAATGCTAAAAGCGTAATTAAAAGAAGGGAAAATACTAACCGTGAGTGAGCGGACAGTTAAGGATAATGGGTCGAAAATTCCTGCTAAATTCAGAGAGAAGATTGAACTAACAAGAATAAATATAAACAACAAGTATTTCCAGCTTATTATTTTGAATTCTTTGTCTTTTTTTCTTACCTTTAATTTTAGAAACACAAAAGAGAAAAACTGATTGATTGCTCCCAAAGGACAAACCCAGCCGCAAAAAACTCTTCCAAAGAAAATAGTTATAGAAATTGTTATAAGTGAAAATAAAAAAGCAGTGAAGAAAACATGTGAGGATAGAAAGGTTGTAATTGCAAGTAATGGGTCAAAATGAAAAAAAATCTCAACTGGTCCGATATAATCGCTATCCGGGAATTGGGTTTTTAATAGAAGATAAATAAATAATGAAAAGAAGATAAATTGAGTAAACTGCCGAAGGGTTTGAATTATTAAAAATTTCTTAGACCTTTCTCTCTTCAATTTTCAACTTCTCCAAATTGATTTCTCCCAGTCCTCTTTTATATGCTAATTTAAGATATCCCAGTTCTTCTGGTTTAAGGTCAAAAAATGTTGTTCCGTATGAATCCACAGCTACATAATCTATTCCTGCTACAACTGTTTTCTGTAATTTCACATCTGAGAGTCTTCCTCCCTGGGGTCCATTTTTTATAAGAATTCTATATGCATCGAGAATGGTTAAGCAGGGTTTGAAAAAAGCGGATAAATCTGTAATAGCCTGGTCAATTCGCTGATGAAGCTGATTTCTATTTCCTCCAAGACAGCCTATCCAGTTTTTCATTCCCATTGTAAGCCTGGTTAAGCTATGATGTTTTGCTATTGGTACATTTATAATTTTATCTACTTCTAAAAAATCAGAATAGACTTCCCACTCTTTAAGCCATTCACCTCCAAGATTTACTTTTTTCAAATGCCTTGGATTGGGAAAATAGACTTTTGCCCCTGCTGATTTTGCTGCTTTTGCAATTCCTGAACGAGCATAGGTTCTCCTTGCTTGATTACAAGGGTTATCCAGAACTTTAACCTGCTTTGCGCCTGCCTCATAACACAATTCAATCACTGCTTTAACCACGAGGGGATTAGTATTGGCAGCTTGCTCAGGCTTCCTGTCCCACCCTATATTTGGTTTTACAACAACTATATCACCTTTGGAAATAAATTTTTTTATTCCACCAAGCAGAGAAACTGCTTCTTTTGTGATTTTATATGGGTCATTACCCTTCACTACAGCAAGGTCTGGAAAATGTTTTTCTTTGGAAAATAAGGGAAAATTTAAAGATAAAACTGCACTTCCAACTATTGCTTTTACTAAAAATTCTCTTCTTCTCATTTTTTATCTCCACCTTTTAATTTAACATTTTTTCCAAGAGAATTTATATAGTTAATTATACCATCGCATATTCCCTCAGCAATTAGTTCTCTATATTTTTCGCTCTTTAATCTTTCATTTTCATAGGGATTGCTCAAAAAAGATGTCTCAATAAGAATGGCTGGCATATCAGCCCCTATTAGAACCCAAAAAGGTCCTCCTTTCACTCCAAGGTCTTTTATATT
>CAZWBN010000201.1:0-3532 GCA_964632095.1 uncultured Clostridia bacterium
ATATGATTCTTTAGACTTATTTTTTTACCCACTTTTATAAAATCTTCTTTCTTTAATTTTCCTTTATAATCGGGGTCATATTCAATTAAATAGGAAAGTTCTGCTCCTTGCTGAACAAAGGATTTATTTGCTATTGATTTTACTTTTTTCTCAAAATCCTCTCTTGAAATTCCTATTAATTCACTTAACAGGAATCCGCCGTCATCCAAACTTAATGTTTTATCGAAATCTGATACAAAAAGATATTTTGTTTTTTCCATTTATATTTATTATATCTTAAATATAAAGAGAAAGAAATTTCACTATTTCTGTGACTGCTCGATATACCGGAGGAGAAATTTCAGATGAGAAATATAAAGAGGCAGGCTGAATTGCTAATAAATGGAATTTTTTGATTTGCGGAGATAAAAGGTCAATAACTCTTGTATGAGTGCTTATTAGATTTGGTTCTGATAGATCCAGAGTGAAAAATCCTATTTCTCCGGGTGAAGATGCAAAATCACATGCGTCAATAAAAATTATTGTTTTCTCGTTAGGAATTAAATTTGCTATTTTATCAAATTCCTCTTCCAGGAAAATTTTTTTGTAACCGAGATTTTTTAATTTTTTTGCAATAATTATTCCAGCGCCATCATCACCACGATTTAGATTTCCAAGCCCAATAAACACAGGGGAATCATTATTTTTGAAGAGGTTGGATAATTCCTTTTTCCATTCTTTATTTTTTACTTCTTTTATTTCTACCAGATGGGCTGAACAGGAAATACAGGGGTCATATGCCCTTGCTATTGTTTCAAGCAGGTAAGCAGGGTCACTATTATACTCGGGAGTTAGATTTTCAACTGCTAATCTAAAATATTTTTCAATATCTCTTAAATTCTGAGCAGTTGGAGTTATTATGTCACATTCGGCTATCAGTCCATTTTCAATGCGATAATGGTGGTAAAGGATTCCACGAGGTGCTTCAACAGCTCCTGTTGCTTCTCCATTTAATTGGACAGGTTTTTTAATTTTCGGGTCTTTTAATCCAATGATTTCATCGATCAGAACCGGTATTTTTTCCAGACAATAAACAATTTCAATTGCTTGGGATATTACATTGAATAGAGGATTTTTCTTCCATCTTGAATTGTAGTATTTTCTAAAGCATTTTCCAGCTTCATTTTCCAATCTTTCTCCGAGAAGATTCATTCTTGCTAAAGCTCCTACACTGAATGACTTTCCATTATAGGATGAATGTTTTGCGAATGAATAGGGAATTGTTTTTTCATTTGTAAGATTTTTATAATCCTCTATACTCCTTTCTTCTCCTGTGGAAATAAGCACTGTATCGCCTACAAATCCAAACTCATTGTTTCCCGGATTTAAAGCCATAAAAATGGTTTCCTGTTCATAAAAAGAAGGGAAAGAGAAAGAACCCAAAAATTCAACTATTTTTATAGCACGGGGAAGAAGATTTTCTGCCTGTTCTTTTATTGATAGCAATTCTTTTTCTGAAGGATATTTTCCAAAACCGCCAAGCACGGGATTTTCTCCGTGAATTATTCTTCCACTTATACATTTCATTACAGAATTTCCAAATTTCTTAATTTTTAAACCTATTTCAATCTCTTCTTTATATTTGTTCAGCATTGTTATTGCTGAGGAACTTTTTACAAGGTCAGGGAGGGAAAGAAAGAAGACATGAAGACTATGACTTTCGATTATTTCTCCAAGATGCATTAAAGTTCGAGTTAATTTAGTTTTAAGAGGAACTTTTATATTTAAAGCTCTTTCAAGCGCTCTAATCGAGGCATATCTGTGCGAAAGAGTGCATATAGCACATATACGGGAGACTAAACTGATATTTTCCTCTGGAGTTTTTCCAATTGTTAGCGTTTCTATTAATCTCGGTCCTTCAAAAATTTTAAAATTAACATTTTTTATTTTTCCATTTTCAATTTCAACAAGAATTCCGCCGTGCCCTTCAACTCTTGCAAGAGATTTAACTTCTATTTTCATTTTCTTTTCAAATTTTTAAAATATTCGATAATTTTTTTACCACCAAAATTCCTGAATTTTCTTACTATCTCCTCGGGACTAAACCCTTTTTCTAATAGCAAATAATACTCAGATGTTAAATTTGCCTCTTCGTATGGTCCCCAGCACCCCACACATGGAAGGTTATAACTTGGGCATACAGCTCCGCAGCCTCCCGCAGTCAAGGGACCGAGACATAATATATCTTTAAGGAGTAAACATTCATTTTCTTTCCATTTGCATTCAGTACATACAGGAAATCTATATAATTCAGGAGGATTACCGTTTATTATTCGAGAAAATGCTTTTAAAAATTGATTTTTTTCAATTGGACATCCTGGGATGTAATAATCAACCTTTACAAAATTATCAATAGGTTGAGATTCAAAAGCAGTTGTAAGAGAAATTTCTGTCTTTCCATATACTTTTTTAAATCGATTTTCCCATCCACCTAATCCTAATTTCATAGACTGAATTCCTCCGTAACAAGAACAGATTCCTATTGCCACAACAATTTTCGTTCTGGAAGCAATTTCTTTAAGTTTTTCTTTCTGTTCCTGTGTAGTAATTGAACCTTCAATGAGAGCAATATCCAGATTTTCTTCTTCATTAATTCTTTGAGCCATTAAAAAGGATTTGATTTCAACTGAAGAGAAAAAATCTAATAATTCATCTTCAGAGTGGAGAATTGTTAACTGGTCCCCTGCACAGCCTGTAAAACCATAAATCCCTACTTTTAATTTATGTTTTTTCATTAAATCAATTCCCTCATGTGAAGCACATCCCAATAAGTAAAAACGGGTCCATCAATACAGGTGTAAATATAATCGATAGCACAATGACCACATTTTCCAATACCGCATTTCATTCTTCTCTCAAGAGTCATAAGAATTTGATGTTTTGGAATCCTGAATTTTAATATTTCTTCGATTGCAAATTTATACATAACAGGTGGTCCGCATATTACTGCAAAGGTTTTTTCAGGGTTTATATCCTTTACATATTTGAATAAGGAAGTGACCAGGCCAGTATAGCATTGCCATTTTCCTGTATCATCTTTATCTACAGTAAGCAGGCAATTTAAATCGTCTCTTTCTCGAAGACTTAGAAATTCATCCCGGAATATCATTTCAGAGGGTTTTTTGGCACCATAAAGAAAATAAATCTTTCCAAAAAGGTCTCTATTATCAAGAGCATATAAAAGCAATGAGCGAAGAGGAGCAGCTCCAAGTCCTCCAACTACTATAATCAAGTCATTTCCAATCATCTTATTTATAGGAAAACCATTTCCATATGGCCCTCTCACTCCAATCAAAGAATTTTCCTTTAATTTGAAAAGAGCTTCTGTAACACTTCCAACTTTTCTTATACAGAATTCAAGAAGACCTGGTCGAGAAGGAGTAGAAGAAATAGAGAAAGGAGCCTCCCCGGTTCCTATAACAGAAAGCATCATAAACTGTCCAGGAAGATAATTTAAGGATAGAGCTTTTTCCATATCAAGAGGTCTTACTTG
>CAZWBN010000202.1:0-3531 GCA_964632095.1 uncultured Clostridia bacterium
TTATTAAAGCATGTTTTTCGAAATGCATTAATTCCTATAATAACGATTTTAGCTTTGCAGATCGGGAGTTTACTTACCGGTGCAATTATAACCGAGACTATATTTTCTTGGCCTGGGATCGGAAGATTAATTATAAGAGCGATTAATCAGAGAGATTATCCTTTAGTGCAGGGAATAATCCTTTTTATCGCCTTTATTTATATAATAACCAATTTTTTAGCAGATATTTTTTATGCTGTTATTGATCCACGAATTAGATACGAGACTAAATACTAATGGGTTTTAGAGAAAATCCTTTTATATTTATAGGTGCATTTTTAATTGGATTTATAATTCTGTTTACTTTAATAACACCCTTATTCTACAAGGCTTCTCCTTTTGAGATTGACCTGGAGCATCGATTCGCTCCTCCATCCAGAGAGCATCCCTTAGGAAGAGATGAGTTAGGGAGAGATGAATTAGCTCGCATTGTATATGGAGCTCGCATTTCTTTATTTGTTGGTTTTATAGTTGTTCTAATTTCAGGTATTATTGGTTTAATTATGGGATTAATTTCTGGATTTGCAGGGGGATTGGTTGATGAAATAATAATGCGTTCAGTCGATATACTGTTGGCATTTCCTGGAATTCTACTTGCAATCGCTCTTATTGCATTTTTTGGTCCCAGTCTTTTAAATCTAATTTTTGCACTTGTTGTAACTGGCTGGGTAAGTTACTCTCGCTTAGCAAGAGCTCAAGTTTTAAAGTTAAAAGAAATGGATTTTATAATTGCAGCAAGGGCAATTGGTGTAAGTTATTTAAGAATTCTATTTAAACATCTAATGCCAAATGTCCTTCCCCTTATTTTAGTTCAAGCTTCCTTAGGTATTTCCGGAGCTATTCTTGCTGAGTCTGGATTAAGTTTTTTGGGATTAGGAGTTCAGCCCCCAACACCTTCTTGGGGAGCAATGATTAATCAGGGAAGAAATCATCTTTTTGAAGCACCATGGCTAACTATATTTCCAGGCATTGCTCTTCTTATTACAGTTTTAGGATTTAATTTGTTGGGAGAGGGTTTGCGGAAAATCTATACTCCTAAAGAATGGGAGTAAATTAATTATCTGAAATAAAGAAAGGAAACCTGAATACCGAGTTCCCTTTCATCATCTGAAGAGGGATATACTTTTGCTGGGATAAAAGTTTTGTCAGTTGCAATCGTTAATTTAAAAATATCATTATTTCCTAAAATTTCCTTTTTCACTTTTATAAATCTTTCAAATATTCCTGTTTCAGGAATAAAATCTGCAATAACTTTTCCATTTATTTTAATTATAACTCTTTGGTCGGGTAAGACCTCTTTATTTACTCCCCCTTTTATAACCAATAAAGCATCTCTGCGGGGATTGTCAATAATGCATGTTGCTTCTTTTGCTGTCCAGCGCCATTCCTTTATCTGGGCATCTGGATTCATTTCTTTATTATACCATCCATCCTCATAAATTATTACAGGAGTATCAATAGGGGGTGGATAAACTGTGATTTTTTTATTATACACATTAAATTTATCATTTTTATTCTCTGGGTTATAAAAACCAATTGACAATTTTAATGTTTCTTCTCCTTTAAATTGGGGGTCAAATTCATCAATAAATTGTGGAATATAAATTCTTCTACTATATTTAATTTCTTTCCCTTTTTTCCAGTTTGATGTTGGTATAGGAGGATAATGGTCATCCTGAAAAAGGATTTTCTTATTCTTGTCCCAGAAATGGACATATATTTTGTAATCTTTATTAAATCCTTTGAAATTTTCCTTTGTTTTCCAGTTATAAACCATATTTGTATATAATCGGTCTGTAAGAGGAGTGTCGGAAAATGATATTTCCAGATAAAGCCCCGAATCCTCTTTTTTCTTACAAGAAGCTATTAATAGAAATATAAAAATCAATCCAAAAAACAATATCCTTTTTTTCATTATCTACCTCCTCACTACTTCTGGATGTTAAGTATTTAACATATTTAGTTGAATTTATCAATACTTAGAATTGGAATTTTTCAGGAAGCTGTATTATAGTATACTGTATTATAATATATTTCAAAGGAATTAAGGAGGAAGAGAATGTTAAATATTCCAAAGCCACCAGAGTTTGATGAGAAAGAAATAAAAGAAATTCTCAAGGAAAAATATGAAATAAATGCTCATGTTTCTTCTCTTGCTGGTGATATTGGAAAAAATTTTTACATAATTGATGAGAAGGGAAATGAGTATATTTTTAAAATAGCTAATAAAATTGAAGATTTTCATTCCATTAAAGCTCAGAATGATGTCCTCATATTTCTGAACAGCCAAAATTTCGATTTTAAACTTCCTTCAATAATAAAGAATAAAAGGGGTGAATATATAACTGAAATTACTGATAAAAAAGGAGAAAAATATAACTCAAGACTTCTTACTTGGATAAAAGGGGAGTTCCTGGCTGAATTAAGGGACATGGATGAGGAGCTTCTGAAAAATTATGGAAAAATATTGGGAGCAATTGATAAAGCTCTGGAGAAGTTTTATATTCCTCATGCACAGCGTTGGTGGCACTGGGATTTGAAAAATCTTCTTGACTTAAGGGAATTGACTTCTTACATAACCGATTCAGAAAAGAAAAGGCTTGTTGAATATTTTCTCCTTCAATTTGAAACAGAAGTTGTACCAGAGTTCCCACGATTAAGGAAAAGCATAATATACAATGACGCAAATGATTACAATGTGCTTATAGAAATAGGGGAAGGTGGTAAAAAAAGAATTGCCGGTTTAATTGATTTTGGGGATATGGTTTATAGTTATACAGTTTTTGATATTGCTATAGCATTAACTTATGCAATGCTCGACAAAAAAGAGCCTCTACATGTAGCTTATTCAATTTTAAAAGGTTACAACGAAATTTTTCCCTTAAAAGAAAATGAAGTCGGTCTCCTGTATTATTGTATAGCTGGAAGATTATGTCTAAGCTTAATGATATCTGCTTACCAAAAGAGAATTAGACCCAAGGATAAGTATGTTACAATTTCAGAAAAATCCGCCTGGAAATTTCTAAAAAAGCTTCATTCTATAAATCCCTTAAAAGCTGAGGAAGTTTTTAGAGAGGCATGTGGACTTGGAAAGGTGAAAACAGGTTTGGAACCAGAAAAAATAATTGAATTGAGGAGAAAATACATAGGAAGGACGTTGAGTATACATTATAGAAAACCAATTAAAATTGTAAAAGGTGCTCTCCAATATCTCTATGATGACAAGGGAAAATCTTATCTTGATTGTGTAAACAATGTTCCCCATGTGGGTCATTCCAATCCAAGAGTAGTAAAAGCTGCACAAAAACAAATAGCGATTCTTAATACTAATACTCGTTACCTATATGACCATCTTGTTAAATACGCAGAAAGACTTATTAAAAAATTTCCTAAACCTTTAGAGGTTGTATTTTTCGTTAACTCCGGTAGTGAAGCAAACGAGCTTGCTTTAAGGCTTGCATTTACTTACACTGGGCAAAAAAATATGATTGT
>CAZWBN010000203.1:0-3413 GCA_964632095.1 uncultured Clostridia bacterium
TATTTTAGTTTATATTTTATTAAACTGGGATTTATACCTTCTTCAATTTCTAATTCAAACGAAAAATCCGCATTAAGATTTGTTTCACTGTCAAAAGAAAGATGAGGTATCCATCTTTTATTATCTATTTCTATGATTAACTCTTCTTCTGTTGCTTTTCTAATAAAGTCTGATATTTCTGAGTATTTTCCGTTTAAAAATTTATCGATTACTTCATTTTCCACTTGAAAAATGTTATTTTTCAGAAAATCAATTATTGCAGTATTCTTTGGACCTCTCTCAAGATGAATAAATTGATGGAATTTTTTGACAATCATTGTATCATTTGATCGAGATTTATTCCCTTTTCTTGAATTTTAATATAATATTCGAGTTGCTCAATAATCGCTTTTTCTCTTATTTTGCATAACGTTTTTTCTATAATAAATTTGCCATTTTTTGCAAAAGTTACATAACATCTTGGGCACAAAAATCTCACTCTACAGTTGTAACAATGCTTCTTGTTTAATAAGATAAACTCTTTGCATATTTTCTGCATTTTATTAAAATCTAAGCCATTTCGAATATCTCCAATAGGAAATTTATTATTTATTATGTGACAAATATGAAATTGTCCTTCCGCATCTAGGTATAACTTATCATTGAATATGCAACTTCCGAATAAAGAAGTGAATTTTCGGAATCTTAAACTTTTTATTAGTAATAAAAATTCAATAAGAAGACCATAATCAATAGGTATTAACTTTCTGTTTTTTTTAATTTTACTTAGAATTAATTCCAGAACCTCATAATATTCTTTTTTTACCTTCTTAGCATCGTATTTCAAATTTCTAAAATATGTAGTATTTACTCCTATAGGTTTTGTAAAATATACTTTATTCGTTTTGACAATGTTATTTTCTGTAAAAAAATTATAAATTTTTTTAATTGGGGAGTCAGGAGACCAAACTATTGAGAATTTTACTTTTTTATTGTAAAATTGTTTATCCTTTTTCAATATTTTTTCTAAATTATTCATTATTAATTCAAATGACCCTTTCCCATTAGGAAAAATTCTTTTAGCATCGTGTATGGCTTTTGGCCCATCTATACTTATCAATATTTGAAAATCATTAGAAATTAAAAAATCAATTATTTCATTATTTATCAAAGTTCCATTCGTAGTTATAGAGAAAGTTAATTTCCAACCATTAAACAATTTTTTAGAGAAATCTACAATTCTTTTAATATTCTCAAAATTCAATAAAGGTTCTCCTCCATAGAAACTTAAAGCAAATTCTTTTTTATTCCTCCCTTTAATGATTTTGAATATATATTCGATACCTTCTTTTGCTATTTCATAATTCATTTTTTTATTTGATCTATTTCTATGATAATAATAATTTTCATTATATATACAATATTTACATCTCAAATTACAATCTTGAGTTACTTCGAGAGTAAGCTGATTTAAATTTTTAATCTCTTTTATTAATCTATTTTTAGAAGGAATTATATCGTCGATTATTATTTTTTTGATATTATTTGAATATTTGAAAAAAATTTCTTCAATTTCTTCATTTATTATCAGGTTATATTCTGGAAAGTAAATATATTTATCAATCAAATAAATATAATCCATTTTTGCTTATATTAAAAAGAGACAATTTTATAGTCATAAATACTCATCTCAAAATAAGGATCAATAAGATATAAGTCAGTATTATAGATCCGTTTTTTTCTGAACCTAACTGGGACAGGAATTTCCCCGAGTAAAATTCCTTCGCTATTAAAAATTTCAAATTTTAAAATTTTATGATCCATAAGAGTTGAGGCTCTTGTGCCCTGACTCTCCGGTTGTTTTTTAAATGTAGTAACCCAAAGACGTTTTTTAGAATCTATACTAATATCCAATGAAACAAATGTTAATTTTGGAAATTCTGTAAAATATTTTTTATTTAGAGTCTTATGAATAACTTCATAATTTAATATACGAGTGGCAGAAAATAAAAGTTTACCCTCTGGAGTATATTTTTCTATTCTATTTTGGTGCTCAAAAGTTACATATATGTTGTCTTCTTCGTCAATATCAAAATCTATTTCATTCGCAAGATATAATAAATCAGAGTTATTATATTTTTTACATTTTACAAATTTCTTTAATATCTCACCATTTGAATTAATTTTTATTAACATTGTAGGATTTTCAGTCTTTAATATTCCATATCTTTTTGAATAAAAACTTCTTCCAATTAAAACAATTTCACCAGAGCTTAATATACGTCCCCTCTCAGATGAATAATTTATCTTAATAGTTCCCTGAAATTCGCCCTCAGGATTAAATTTATAAATAGCCATAGTTCCATTATCAATAACATAAACATTTGATTTTTTATCAATAATTAAACCTCTTGCCCTTACAAATTCATAAGGATCTCCTCTCTTTTTTTCAAATTTTTTAATATATTTCCAATTAGAATCGAATTTTATTATCTCGTATTTTTGAAGACTATTTCCAAAATTCTCAATAAGAACATATTTATTCCCTTTTTTATCCTGCACAAAATCCCATGGTCTCTTGCTTAATTTTTTGAAATTGATTTTTTTTGATAATTTAAGTTTAATTTTTTCTTTGTTTTTCCAAACAGGTTTAAAATTATGGATTGTTTTTATTCCTTTCTTTATTTCAATTTTATAGGACTTACTCTTACACTCAGGATGGAAAACAATCATAAAAATAAATAGGAAAAATAACAAAAATCTTTTTTTCATATACCTCAATTCGAAATTAATTATATGTAAAATTTCCCTCCTTTTGAACTCTTCTTTTTTAAACTTTGTAGATATTGATTAGCTATTCTTGTGGAGGATTATTAATAGGATCTACAATATCATTCCACATATCGGTTCTATCTCCTAATCGACCGGGGCCACCTCCTACCCCACAAATGACAGCACAAAGTTCACAACACTCACATTCTGCAATTCTTTCTTCTATCTTATTTTCTTTAGTTTCTTTTGTTGTTAATTTTTTAAGCATATTAACCTCCTACATAGAAATGTAATATTTAAATTTTCCATATAATTCCAGTGCAAATTTCGTGCCAAGTTGAGAGAAATTAATTTAACTTATTGATATATAAAGAAATATAAATTTAAAATTGGAAATTTAAAATTGGAAAATTACTGAAATGTCTACCTATAGGTAGACTGAATTCTTTAAAATGAATAAAATTTTCTTTATTTTATTGAATTTAAAAAAGATGGAAACTCTACTCATAGGTAGACTGATTCTACCTATAGGCAGACTATTTAATTTTATGTATTCGTAAAATATTGAGAAATCTCTTATACTCTCCTTCTCTAATATTAAATAATTTACAAAGTTCTTTATAAGAGCCATTTGTTTGTTTCAATCCTAAATTAATTATTTC
>CAZWBN010000204.1:0-3400 GCA_964632095.1 uncultured Clostridia bacterium
CATTTGAAGAGAATAAAAATAAATAATTCAATTCTAATATTCACTTTCTTTTATGAGCTTTAGAAAAATTTTCTCCAATGTCAAGATTTTCCCTCTAAAGGATTCTTTTAATTTTTGAATATTAAAAAAGCCAACAATTCTACCCTTATTTATAAAAATTATATCATCACAAATATTTTCCATTTCTGATAAGAGATGAGAAGATATAAAAATTGTCTTATTTTTTGCCTTTAAAGAAAGAATATATCTTCTTATTTCTTCCATTCCAATAGGATCAAGCCCAATAAACGGTTCATCGAAAAAAAGAAGCTCGGGATCGTCTAAAAGTGCTAAACAAAAAGCAACTCTCTGTAACATCCCTTTAGAGAGAGTGTTTATTCGTTGGTAAATATAGCGAGATATTTGAAATTTATTTGAAATTTCCTCGATTCTATTTTTAAGAAATTTTTCTTTTAAACCTTTTAATTTTCCGGCTATCGAAAGAATTTCATAAGGTGTAAGATAAGAATAAAGGGTAGGATTTTCGGGTAGATACCCCAATTTAATTTTTCTATATTTGCCTCTAACTTCTTCACCTCCTATTATTATTTTTCCCCTATCAGGTTTTAAAAATCCAAGAATAATGCGTAAAGTAGTAGTTTTACCTGCCCCGTTTGGACCTAAAAAACCTGTAATTTTCCCTTCTTTTATGCCAAAATTAAGTCCTTTTAATACCTCTCTTTTTTTAAAAAAATTTATTACAAAAGACTTTCTAAGATCACATACCTCAAGAATAAAATCATTCTTTTGCGTTTTCATTTCTATTATTCCTTTAAAAAATCCATCCCCTTAAAAATTAAAATATTAAGAACCAAAAATATTAATGTAAAAAGAGAAAGACTTAACAAAGCTACATTAGAAGAGTCTATATATACTATATGAGGAAAAATAGGAGAAATAAAAAAAATCTTTAAAAATCTATTAGAGATATAAGAATTTTTTTCTAATAAATCAATTAATCCTATGTAATCAAAATAAAAGATAAATAGAAATTCTAAAAGAAAAATTAATACAAAATTCAAATTACCTCTCAAATATAAAGATAGAAAAAGCCCTATACTAATCATATAAATAATTACAATAAATCCATCAAAATCTATAAATTTATAAAAGGACTCCTTGTAACAAAAGGCAAAAATAGAGATAGCAAATAAACACAAAAAATAATAAGTAATCACTATTAAAGATATCCCAAAAAATTTACCCAAAATGATTCGACTTCGTTTAATTCCTGTAAATAATATGTCTATATACCCTTGGTTAATTTCATCTTTAAGAAGTCCCCCTGTTAATAAAACTCCAATATATGAAACTATTAAAGTTATAATTTTTTTAGAGGATTCAAATTCTTTTAGAAATATAAGCTGATAGAGTAAAATTCCGTATAATATTAGAAAAAATAGAGCTATCAAACGATTTCTTCTTATAAATCTGAGTAAAGTTAATTTAATTATAGATAGAACCTCTTTTATCATTAACAGCTCTTAAAATGATCTTTTTTAAATTAGTAAATTCTTCTTCAAAAGAAAAAACATCAGCTTTTAATTCTATCTTCCCATTCTTCCCTATGAGTACAAAGCTAGGAGAACTTTTTATTTGAAAGGCTTTATGAATTCTTGCAAACAGGTCCTGTGAATATTGAATTGGAAGATTAATTCTTTTTCTAAATATTTTTAACATCTCTTCATTTTCCATCCCGACTCCTATTAGATTTATAACATTTTGCTTTACTAAATCTTCCACTTCATAATATGTTCTAAAGAGTGAATCAATACATGTCTTACATCCTGTATTTAGAAAGACTAAAAGTATCGGCTTTTCATTTCTTTTCAAATCAAACTCAACTCCATCAATTGTTCTCAAAACTAAATGGGAAATATAATCCCTTTCGCTTTTCTTTTCCTTTTGGCTGCTTAATTCTCGAATTGTTTCAATCAATTCCCTATTTGTTTGAATTAAGGAATTTACTTTTTTATAATTATGATAACCCCAAAATAAAGATATAACAATTAATAAAATTGCTATACTCAGAAATAAATAAAATCTTTTTCTCATGAATTCAATTTAAAATTTTATATTTTCTCAATATAAATTCTCTGTCAATCAAAAAAAGATTGTTTTTATTATCAATACATATTAATCTTCCTGAAATCGGAAGAATAATCGTTCCTAAATATTTCCCTTCTAAATTATATTTATAAATTTCGCGTCCCTTCTCAAATAAACCATCTCTTCGCTTTTTGATATTACCGGAAAGAAAGTAAATATTATTATTCTTATCAAAGGTAAAATCCGCTATAATAAATGCAATTTTATTAAGATCTTTCTCATCTTTAATTGAAAAATCGTATCCGGTTCCAACCCATTGAGCAGCTTTATATAAAATTTGAAATTTTCTTTTTAATTTATTTCTTTTATCAAAAATTAGAACTCGATTTAAACAAAACTGATTAGCAATTATAATATTATTCTTTTTATCTAATTTCATTAGTAATAAATTACAAAGCATATTTGTATACATATTCTCGGTCTTTAGAAAAGGCAAAAATCCTTCTTTTACTTTACCTGATTTGTCTATTATTTTAATTAACGATTCTCCCCTCATATTCATTATTTGATGAGGAAAAGCTAAAACATACATATAGGGGAATCGTACAATAATTTTTAAGGGAGCAAATTTTAATTTATAAATTGATATTAATTTTCCCTCTAAAGAATAAACCTGAATTCTATAGTTTCTTGTATCACATACATACATTTTCCCTTCAACCTCATCAATAAATATTCCTTCTGGTCTATTAAATTCTCCTGGACCATTCCCAAATCTCCCAATTGTCCTAATATATATTCCATCATTATTAAATATTTGAATTCGGCTATTTAATGTATCTACAATATAGACTCTCCCTTTTGAATCAATTTTCATATCAGAAGGATTATAGAAAAAATAATTGGAATCATTTAATTTATCCATAGCAAATTTTTTTTCAATATGTATCAATCTTTCTCCAAAATCCTTCCCATATACAGAAAGAAAACACAGAAAAATAATTGAGAAAAAATTTTTTAATTTCATTTTAAATTTATATAGCGAGGGGGGAAGATAAATAAATATCCTCCCCCAACATTTTCAAAAAATTAAATAAGTTTTTCCTTTATGCAAGCAACTAATTCCAATTCGCAATCTAAAAAATCGAAAAAACCACCAAAAAATGATGTACGAACATTATTTATACATTTTTCAAAATCTGAAAAACATCCTGCTTGTAAATCACCAACAGAGAACATGCTAAATCCTATTGTCAAAATTAAAACGAGTAATAAACTCAATAATTTTAATTTTGCCATCATTATACCTCCT
>CAZWBN010000205.1:0-3396 GCA_964632095.1 uncultured Clostridia bacterium
TTTGTGGAACTGAAAAATGAGACTGGAAAACTAAAAAAATGGTAAGTTGGTGAATGGGTGAGTCGGTGAATGGGTGAGTCGGTGAATGGGTGAATGGGTGAATGGGTGAATTGATGAGTCGGCAAATCGGTGAATTGGTGAATCGGTGAATTGGTGAATCGGTGAATCGGAATAATAAATGAGACTGGGAGACCGAGAGATTGGGAGTATTAACACCTCGGGGGTGTAAATAACTGTTTCAATTTTACTAAGCCAAAATTTGAGATGTTTTTGCTATTTATATTGGAGTTCAGAGAAAAGATGTTTTGAAAAAATGTGCTTGAAAAATCCAAATTTTCAGATATAATATGCTTATGAAGATAATTTTTAGGGATATTATTGAAAATGCTCGTAAATATTTTGATAGTGATGAGATACTTCTTTTTATCGGTGCTCGGCAATCAGGTAAGACCACAATATTGAGAGCAATACAAGAAGAATTGGAGCAAAAAGGTGAAAAGACATTTTTTTTAAATCTTGAAGATCCGGATTATTTAAGATTGATAAATCAAAGCCCTAAGAATCTCCTTCAGATATTTACTTTTGATTTAAAAACTAAAACTACTGTTTTTGTCGATGAAATTCAATATTTAAATAATCCCACTAATTTCCTTAAATATTTTTATGACGAATATCGTGGGAAGATACGATTGATTGTTTCTGGTTCTTCAGCATTTTATCTTGATAAAAAATTTAAGGACTCGCTTGTTGGTCGAAAATATGTTTTTCCAGTGCGAACGCTCAGTTTCAGGGAATTTCTAAGATTCAAAAACGAGGACGAACTTTTATCAGTTCTGCCAAGAGAGTTTAGCTCATCCAATTATTTAATTAGTAAGAAGATTAGCTTGAGCGCGAAAGAGAAGATTCGAAATCTTTTTTGTGAATTTTTGCTTTACGGTGGTTATCCCAGAGTTGTCCTTGCACCATTGTCAGATAAATTATTTATTCTCCAAGAAATTGTTTATTCCTATATAAAAAAGGATATTTACGATGCT
Source organism: uncultured Clostridia bacterium (assembly GCA_964632095.1). GTDB lineage: Bacteria > Acidobacteriota > Aminicenantia > JdFR-78 > JdFR-78 > JdFR-78. Next base: position 1,035 of record CAZWBN010000205.1, read on the forward strand.
GGTATAAAACAGGATGAAATTTTTTACCGGTTGTTTAAAATTCTTGCATCTCAAACTGGTAATCTTGTCAATATGAATGAACTATCAAATCTTCTTGGTGTTTCTCGTAAGGCAATTGAAAATTATTTATATGTTATGCAAAAATCTTTTCATATAATATTAATTCGCCCCTGGTATCAGAACATTAGAAAAGAACTTTCAAAAATGCCTAAGGTGTATTTTTATGATTTGGGCTTAAGGAATTTTCTGGTTAACAATTTCGACTCAGTTTTGGTTCGTTCTGACCGTGGTGCTTTATTGGAGAATGCTGTAGTTCGACAGCTCGCCGAACGGTCCGGGATTATAATAGAGGATAAAATTAAATTTTGGCGCTATAAAACTGGCGCTGAAGTTGATATAATCTTTGAAGAAAAAATGGCATTTGAAGTAAAATTTGATGCCAATCTTTTTAATAAAAGTAAATACCGCATATTTTTTGAGAAGTATCCTGAGATTAAATTCAATCTTGTTTCTTTTACGCAAAGAGATAGTAATGATTTTCCTTTTTGGGAACCATGGTTATTGTGATATGCGAATTATGTAAATAATGACTACAACAAATAGCAGATACATTAACATTAACACCTCGGGGGTGTAAATGCCGGGCAGAAAAAAACCTTTGATTACAAATAAAATTTATCATGTGATTTCAAGAAGTATAGCAGAATTCATAATATTTAGAGATCATAAGGATTATGAAAGAATGAGAGAACTCTTACAATACTATCGGGTTGAAAACACTCCTCTACGCTATTCTGTATATAAAAGCATTAAAAAAAGAGAAATTCTTTATGAAAAAGTGCTTCAAAATAAAGAAAAACTTGTGGAAATTATTGCTTATTGCATTATGCCAACCCATATTCATTTGGTTCTAAAACAATTAAAGGATAATGGAATCTCACTTTATATGGGAAATATTCTTAATAGCTACAGCAAGTATTTTAATGCTAAGACAAAGAGAAAAGGTCCCCTATGGGAAGGTAGATTTAAGAGTATAGAAGTAGAAACCGATGATGTGCTTTATCATTTGACAAGATATATTCATTTAAATCCAGTTACAGCCTATCTTGTTGAAAAACCCGAAGACTGGAAATTTTCCTCTTATAAAGAGTTCATATCAGAAGTTAAAGAGGATAAAAAATTATGTAGTTTCAAGGAATTAATGGATATAAATCCAGAGGAGTATAAAAAATTTGTTTTATCAAGAAAAGATTATCAAAGGCAACTTGCAAAAATCAAAAATCTAATTTTAGAGCCTATTAACACCCCCGAGGTGTAAATTTTCTGGAAGATAAAAAAATTGTATGAAAAAATGGCTAAAGCAGTTAATCCATACGGGGATGGGAAAGCGAGGGACAGGATAGCTGATATACTAATAAAATTTTTAGTTCATAACTTATAGCTCATTATTTAGCTCATGGCTCGTGGCTCATAGTTCATAATCTATAGCTCATGGTTCGTAGCTCGTAGTTCATGGTTTATGGCTCGTAGTTTATAGCGGTTAGCGGATAACAAAATGGTAGATTGGTGAATCGGTGAGTCGGTGAAGCGGGAAACTATTAATCGAGGCTGAGAGACTTAAAAACGAGAAGTAAGGAAATTAGCGTGAAATGGCAAAAAGAGTTGACAACTTGATATATTTAAGTTATACTTTGGTATGAAATCTGTTATACCGAGGTGATATATGAGAAGCTCTGTCAAATTTGCAATAAGTATTCCCGAGAAGGAATTTAAAGAATTAGAAGTATATAGAAAAAGAAAAGGGATAAGTAGAAGTAAACTAATCCTTGAGGCTGTTAGGTTCTGGAAAGAAGCAAAAGAGAAGGAAAGGCTTGTAAGGATTTATGAAGAAGGATATAAAAGAATCCCCGAAGAACTTATATATGTAGAGGCCTGGGAAAAGGCTTCTCTCAGTGCATTTTCTAAAGAGGAATGGTAAATGCGAAGAGGCGAAGTATGGTGGGCAGAATTACCTTCGCCCATCGGCCGTCGACCTGTGGTGCTTCTTTCTCGTGACGAAGCTTATGCAGTAAGAAATGCAGTCACTGTGGCAGAAGTTACCACGACTATCAGAGGTATTCCTGTGGAGGTTGAACTTGGGCCTGAAGATGGACTTCCTAAAAGATGTGTGGTCAATTTAGATACCATTGTTACAATACGAAAGAATTTATTAATTGAAAGAATTACCATTCTTCGAAATGAAAAAATAGACCAGATCAATGAAGCTATAAAATTCGCTCTCTCACTCTGAACCGAGAATTCTATAAATAGTTCATAGCTCGTGGTTCATGGCTCGTGGTTCATGGCTCGTGGTTCATGGCTC
>CAZWBN010000206.1:0-3388 GCA_964632095.1 uncultured Clostridia bacterium
GGTTATCACTGGGAAAAATTAGGGTTGGTTCCATTCTTCGGATATTATGCTTTTCCCGAAGGTAGAGGCTCACGAGAAACTCCTTCCCATTTTTATGTAGATTTAGGAGTTGAGAAGAGTTTTAATTTATCTAAAATTCTCTCAAATCTCTCCCAAAATGTATTTCTGGATTTGAGAATAGATGTATTTAATTTATTTAACAGTCAAAAGCCCATTTCTTATGTAAAGGAAGACACGCCTGCCTTTGGTCAGGTATGGGCAAGACAGGCACCCCGGCAGATTCAAGTAATAGCTAAAATTAAATGGTGAAAAAATTTAATCAAGGGTTTTTAAAGGGAGTTCAAGAATAGAATAAGGGTCGATTCTTGCTCCATTCAACTTAAAACCCCAGTGAAGATGAGGACCTGTAACTCTTCCAGTAGCCCCGACTTTTCCAATCACATATCCCTTACTGACTAATTCACCTTCTCTAACATTTATTTCTGAAAGATGACAGTAAACCGAGAATAATCCAAAGCCATGGTCAATGATTACTGTTTTTCCCGCATAATATAAATCCCGGGCTAATACAATTTTGCCTTTGTTACTCGCTTTTACATTTTCTCCCAAGGGAGCAGGAATATCTACACCTGTGTGGCGAGATTCTTTCTTGAGATTAAAAATTCTTCTCTCTCCAAAATTTCTTTTCCCTTCAGCTGGCAGAGGACAAATAAATTCTTTTTCAAATAAATATTGAGGGGTTAAGGTTTTAAACACTTTATCTAAAATTTCTCGTTCTCTTTTAATTCTATTTAAAACCTCAGGAGGAGGAATAACATACTTTTCTTCCACATGAATTTTTTTAAGGGGAAAATATTTTTCTTTTATTTTTATAAATTTTTTTATCTCAAATGTTTCCGAATTAGTTTTGACTTTTAAAGTCAAACAATAGAGACCTGGCTTTGTAAATAAATCAATTCCAATTAAAGCGAATAAAGTATTGTTGTTTTTACCCTTGTAAAAGGGAAACTTTTTCTGGAAAATCCATGCTTCTGCACTTGAAATATTTGAATTTTTAGTGGTAATTAATAAAGCTTCACCAGGACATAGCTCTCTATAAAAAATTTCAAATATTAAATTTTCATCTCCTTTCCAGACTTCTTTTTCAACAGGAAATAAAGGGAAGGATAAAAATAATATGAGAAGCAACTTAGGAATAATGAATTTTAAACGATTCATCCTGGTTTTTTTAACCTAACAAAATCATTATTTTAAGTCAAGAAATTTACTTGTATTATTTGTAGAATCATCTTATAATTTAATTAACTTAATTAAGAGAAGTTAAGGAGGCAAAGATGAAGAAAGTTTATTATGGAGTAGGGATTTTAGCGATATTAGCTTTTATCTTTTCTGGTTGTGTGAGCACAACTGTAACTTCTACTGGTGGTCCCACTATTCAGGAAGCACGAGCCGAACCTTATAATGGTCCGAAAGCGAGAATAGCTGTATTGCAATTCAAAGATAAAACCCGTAAGACAGGATGGGTTGGCGGATGGCTCCAAATGTGGGGGGTTGAATGGAGCCAAGTAGGAGAGGGAATGAGAGATATGTTAACAACTGCTCTTTTTAATACAAATAGATTCATTGTACTTGAAAGAGAGCTTTTGGATGAGGTTTTAAAAGAACAGGATTTGGGTGCTTCAGGTAGAGTTAAGAAAGGAACAGAGGCTAAAAAAGGTGAACTCTATGGTGCAGATTTATTAATTACGGGTTCAGTAACTGAATTTCAGGCTACGCAATCTGGCGGTGGATTGGCTACAAAAATTGCAGGGATTGCATTAGGTGCTGGAGTTAAAAGGGCACATGTTGCAATTGATATTAGAATTATAGATGCTAATACAGGACAAATTGTAGCTGCAACTTCGGTTGTAGGTAAAGCAACAGATGTAGGCGGATTAATTGCAGGAACGATTGGATTACCGGTTGGACTCGGTGCTTTTGCTAGGACTCCTGTTGAAAAAGCTATAAGAGCATGTATTCAAAAAGCTGTTGATTTTATTGTGAGTCGAACACCCCCAGAATATTATCGTTATTAAAAATTTATTTTTTTTGAGCTAAAATTTCTCTTACACCATTTTTTACATAAAAAGTTTCTAATATATTAAAATTTTTGAGAAGTTTATATATGTTTCTGTTTTCATAGAAAGTATTAAAAAGACGTTTGAATTTAATCTCTTCATAAAGAAGGTGATTATTGTCGTAAATAGTTATTTTCTTTCTTGTTAAATTTTTATTATCGAGTTTTTTTGCATCAAATAAGCAGAAAAGAATTCCTTTCTGTTTTATTATTTTTTCAATTTCATTAATAAGCCATATAGCGTATTCAATTTCTAAATAATCAAATAAATCCCAGCAAATTATTCCATCAAAAAAATTTGGGGGATAGGAGAAACTTTTAAACTCATAAATATATTCGGGTTTTTCCTGTTTTGGGTCAGGTTTTATTTTTCTGATAGAAAGGGAATTTAAATAATCCTCCACATAAATAGTAAATCCCTGATTACTCATAAATTCAATGTTTTTCCCGCATACATATCCGAGATCGAGAATTTTGACCTCTTGCCGTTTTTTCAATTCTTTAATATATTTTGGAAGAACTTTAGAATTATAAATTTTTGTTGAGAATAATTTTTTGCGATTTAATTGAGTGAGTAACATTGAACTAACAAATTAAATTTTTTTAGTTTCAATTTTTTTCTCTTTTTCTTCTTTTTCTAAAGGCTTTTCTCTTTGAAAGGAAGGAGTGCTTGCAATTTTTTCCATCTTTACAGAACCTTTAAAATGAGCACCATCTGCTATAGAGATGCGAGGTGAGAAAATATCACCTTGGAGAGAACCCGTCTTATTGATTATCACAATTTCAGAAGCATTTATATTTCCATTAACATTCCCATTTATCGTTATTCTTTTAACATGAATTTCAGCAATAACTTTTCCTTCTGGACCCACAATTAAAGTATTGTCTTTTAAAAGAATTTTACCTTCTACTGTTCCTTCGATATAAAGATCTTCTTTACCCGAAAGTTCACCTTTTATCACGACAGTTTTCCCTATATAAGCCATTTTTTCTTCGGTTGTTTTTTTTAATTCTTCCCTTGACGGAACTCCTGTGCTGAAAACAGGAGATTTCACCTCTTGTTTTTCTTTCTTCCACATATTCCCTCCTCCTTTCTTGGCATCTGTATTATAATTTCTACTATAAAGTGTGTCAAGAAAATTTTGGCTCTCTAATTATTTTAGAGTTTTACTTTACAAATAAATGCAGGATTGATTAAAATTCTTTTTAAGATGGGAGTACACCAGGTGGATGTAAAATTGGGAATAGATATTGGTTCAGTGTCCATAGGAA
>CAZWBN010000207.1:0-3377 GCA_964632095.1 uncultured Clostridia bacterium
TCCTGCATAACTCAAAGTAATATAGCCATCACCCCAATGAGCCACAGAGGAATTTTGAAAATCTTTGTATTCTGTGGTATCAAAACTTTCAGTAAAAATCGCATTATATTCTGTGCATTCTTGCTGTGCCCAGAATTTTATTGCCAAAGTGAAAATAATAATTAATGTTGGAATTACTAAAAATATTATTTTAATTTTTTTACTCATTCTCAAACCTCCTTAATTTCCCAATAACCATTGACTGTTAACCGATACTAATCTCAGCTTTGGGTCTCCACATATATCTCAATTTCTAATCTTTTAGTTGTATTTCCAGGTCCTGTTCCTATACAAACTAAAAGTGCATCAGTAGGGTCAGAAGCTGGAGTCCCAGCTTCATCATCTATCAAGAAAACTGTATAGGTATAATTCTGATTATTTTGAATAAAAGTCTGCCTATTAAAAATTAAACCAGGAGTAACGGGTTCTGGTTGAAGTCCTTGAAGAGCATTTAAAAGCTCTTCGTCGCTTAATCTACGAAAATAATAAGGGTTCTCCTCATTATTTATCCAGGGAGTATCTATGTCGTTTCCATCTTTATCCGTTGTTAAGTAATGTCCTTCAAAGTTTACCCATGCCTCTGTCTCAAAAAAACTTTCAATTACAGCCCAAGCAGCATCAAATCCAGCTTCTGCAGCATTAAAAGCTTCTTCTTGAAGTCTTATATTACTTGCTACTTTTGGACCAGTTGTGGTAACAAGAATGAGGAGAATCCCAGCGCTTGCCAAAAAAGCAATCATTAATATAGCTATGATTAAGGCTGAGCCTTTATTCTTTCTCATATTTCACCCCTTCAAATCTGATTATATATTTCGAGTGATAAATTCCTTATATTAACTGTTGTTTCAAGTAAAAATCTTCTATGCCTGTCTACTGTTTGAGAACCGGGACTATTTGCTATGGGCGGTCTCTGATATAAAAGAGGCATTCCCTGAGGAGGAGTTCCAGAAACTCCTGTAAAGGGCCTTTCGGTTTTTCCAAGTATCCATATTCTTACCTGGCGTATTAGTGATGTTTGTGTTGGGTCATTAGTCCAAATAGAATCCCAATCAACAAATTGTTCATCATCCTCTAATGTACCATCATTGTCTTCATCCCTTCTATATTGAAATTGGAGATTTTCGATATTACGCGCTAAGGGGTAATGAATCATTGAACCATTTTGGTCATTAAGATTTATTTCTGTCATATATAAAACATTTATTCCATCCTGTCCCCCTATATAACCATTCTGTCCTGGAACCAGATTTAAATCAGGATAATCATTAGGGTCACCCGTTGTATCAAGCCAAAATTGCTTGACTTGTGCACTTGTTATAATAGCTCCCCTCCAGCAACTTGGGTCGCAATTACCATTTACTAAACCCCCGGGTGGATTTAGCTGTGATTGACCAGGAGGCATAACCAAATGTTCCTCTCCTCCCTGACACCCATGAACTTGATTTTCTGGAATGTACCTGACAGCTACACAACCTGGACACTGAACAGAAAATATAAAATAAATTTTGTCTTCATAGTATTCAGGACAATTGTAAGGCTGGTTTTGAAGGCTTCCATCAACTAAAAATACAGTTGCTGAACCTCCTCCTTCTCCCCCAGAATAATCACTTATAACTAACTGTAAAGGTTCATCAAAATTTCCCCATATTTTTATAGCATCAGAATTTATAGGTCCAGGACCGTATCCATCTATCCCCTCGACAAAGTAACCTGAATATTCTCTTGGAAGTCCGACGCCTGCTGACCTTATATCCCTTGAAACAATAAACATGGCTGAACGAACATCATGTTGCAATTGGGCTAATTGTTGTTGGTCAACAGAAATTCTGTGGCTTCTCATATACAATCCAAGTGCTCCAACTATGAAAATTACTAATATAGCTGTAGCAACTAATATTTCTATTAAAGTAAATCCTTTTTCTTTATTCATTTTTTATCCTCCTCATTATATTCAGCGAGAAATTACAGTTCTAATATCAACTTTTGGTCTACCTGGATTCCCAACTGGATTTGATATTGAAAAGACCTGGACTCTGACAAGAAACTGACCTGCTTGACCTTGAAACAAACTAACGCTTGTTACTCTTCTAAAATCTACCCTACCATCTCCATTTACATCTAAATTTTCAGTAATAGGAGAATTTGCAACTAAATTGTTTAAATTGTTTAAATCAAGATTTCTCAATGAATCAATTTGCTGTTGGGCAAAGAAATTAGCATTTGTTGTTACATTAGATAAAGCGTTGTTTAATATTCCAAGTATAAAAAGCTGAGCTATAGCAAGCAATGCAATGGCTAAAAGGAAAAGTGCTACTAATGTTTCAAGTAAAGAAAAACCCTTTTCCTTTTTATAATCTTTTTTACGATTCTTGCTTAATAATATCAATTGACCCTCCTATCATTATTCTAATCAACCTAAGGTCTTCTATTCCCTCATAATTAGTTAAATTTGGATTTTGAATTGTAATAGAGCCCTGTCTATCTGCAAAACCTAAGGAATTGAAAATAATCTGGTTAATAGTATCAATCTCACCTAAATTATTCGGGTCCGGGAGATTTATAGTCGAAAAACTAATTGGTGGAGAAAGCGATTTTCTTTCAAGAACATTCCAGCGATTATTAGTATAATCATAAATACTCAGCGCATATGTTTTCTGAGCAGGGTCAAAGCTTACACAGTGAATTGTTTTAGTCTTAACTGCTTGAAATTTTGCTCTTTGCAATGTAGCAAGAATTTCCCGTGCACTGTCATCAAGCTTCCTTCTTTCAATGCTTGTTTTAATACTCGGGTAGCCAAGAGCAATTAAAATACCAATTATGGCTAAAATTACCAAAATTTCAATTAAACTAAATCCCTCTTTTTTCTTTATATATTTCATTCCACTTTTCTTAATGCAAATTTTGTGCCAACTTTTAAAATTTTTTTTATGATTTATCTTATTTGTTTTAAATAAGTTACAAAAAGATAATTAATGGGGTAAAATTCAGCTAATTTAATATGTATAAAAAAGTTACATTTCTTGAAGATAATTTCCTATAATTTTTAATTTTACATTTTTCATTTTAATTTTTTAAAAAATCTTTTTAATAAAAAACTTGATAAAATTTTTGTAATTTAGTAAAATGTAATTGAAATACAAATTACAGGAGGAAAAAAATGACTGAAAAAAACAGTAAACAAATAAAAGGAAAACTTGATGAATTAACAACACAAGTTGAAAAGGTAGCAACAAAAACAGCTGAATCAATTAAAAAGGCAATTGAAAAAGCACTTGCTGCAAGAAATACAGTTCTTACAATTAGAGTTAATGAAGAAGCCAATGAAAAATTGAACATGC
>CAZWBN010000208.1:0-3353 GCA_964632095.1 uncultured Clostridia bacterium
TCAGTTGTCAGTCGGGGTCATGTCATGTTTTAGTTTTTTTGTTCTTAAATATGGAATAATCGATGATTTTTTATGTTTCCCTAAATTCTCACTAGAAAATTTCTCTTGACAAAGCTGATTTTGTATACATAAAATTATTTCTGTAAATAATAATTTTTTATAATTTACGGAAATGAAATATTTAGAATTTAAAAATGCTGTTAGAGAATTTCCACTCATTTCATCCACTCATATTTCTCATATAAGAAACTTCTTTCTTAAAGTCTTTGTTATTTGAATCTTAGTTTCTCTATCGTCTTTTTATACTTATATCTTTATTTCTTCGCCATTTGCCATGACTTCTACTGCTAAAGGGTCTCCTTCACTGTCAGTTGTCAGTTTTCAATTGCTGGTTGGAGTGATGCGTGATGTTGTGTTTTAGTTTATCTTACTCAATAATGTTTGAATTTTAAAAAAATTTCAATTTTTACCGCCAATGAAAAAGCATTGAAAAGTAATAATTTGGGAACAAAATTTTTAAAAGAGGATTTCAATAGTATTATGTTCTGTTTTTTAATGAATTAATCACACTTTCCCTTTGACAAATTCGCTAATATATATAGAATAATATCGAAATGATTTTCAGTTTTCAGTTGTTGGTTGTCAGTTGTTGGAGAGGAGGTTGAATTGTTTGCTCAATTATTAGTGAATGGAATAATAGCTGGTAGTATTTATGCGCTTGTTGCGCTCGGTTTTACAATAATTTATAGAACGGTAAAATTTTTTCATTTTGCTCATGGAGTGGTTTATACAGCAGGTGCATACATTGCTTACTCAGTTGTCAGTCTTCAGTCTTCAGTTGCCAGTTGGGTAATTGGAGTTTTAGCAGGGATAATTGGAGCAAGTATATTGGGAGTTATTATTGATAAAGCTGTTTACAGACCTTTAAGGCAAAGAAAGGCTTCGAATTTGATTTTTCTTTTAGCTTCTTTTGGTGTGTTTATTTTCATTCAGAATCTTATTCAACTAATTTATGGTGCTCAAATTCTTACTTTGAGAACTGGCCCCATTAAGGAGGGTTATCAGTTGTCGGTCTTCGGTTATCAGTTAGGAGCTGTTATTACTCAAATTCAAATTATCATATTAGTTATGAGTTTTTTATTATTAATTTTTTGTTGGTTGTTCATGCATAAAACCAAGCTTGGTAAAGCAATGAGAGCAGTTTCAGACGACCCACTTGCAGCAAGCGTAGCGGGAATAAATCCAGAAAAAACCATTTTTTATTCTTTTGCAATTGGTTCTGCACTGGCTGGCGCTGCAGGAATTTTGATTTCCTTAGAAACAAATATTGAACCAACAATGGGTTTTATGGCTCTTTTAAAGGGAATAATTGCTTCAATAGTTGGAGGTATTGGTAGTATTCCAGGAGCAATGTTGGGTGGGTTTTTCTTAGGTATAGTTGAGAATCTTGGTATCTGGAAAATTCAGGCTGGCTGGAAAGACACAATTGCATTTCTTATTCTAATCATTTTTCTCTTAGTGCGTCCAGGCGGAATCTTTGGAATTAAAACAGAGAAAGAACAACTATGAACAAAACAAGTTGCCGGTTGTCAGTTGTCGGTTGCCAGAAGGGATTTAAAAATGGGTAATAAGCTCAAACATAATAACAAGGAATTATTAAATAAAAAAATGTATGGATTTGAAAAGCTAATTGTATGGCAAAAAGCAATGGATTTTTGTAAACAGATATATCATATTACTAAAAGCTTTCCTGAGGAGGAACGGTTCGGATTAACTTCGCAATTAAGAAGAGCTTCTTATTCAATACCTACTAATATAGCAGAAGGCAGTGCTTCCAAATCAAAAAAAGAGTTTAGATATTTTCTTATTATTGCACTTCGATCTCAATATGAAACTATAACTCTCCTCAAACTATCTTATAATCTGAATTTTTTAAATAAGACTCAATACGAAGAATTATTTATTAAATGCGATGAAGTCGGGAAATTACTCAATGCTCTTATAAAGTCTCAAAAGGAACTCAAACAGCGAACAAGTAACAATCGAAAAGAAAAATCAGGCAACAGACAACAGGAGACAGGCAACTAAAATGGAGTATTTACTGCATATTTTAGTGATTTCTGGAATATACATTATTCTTACTTTAAGTTTAAATCTTATTGTAGGGTATACTGGCTTGCCTTCATTGGGTCATGCAGCATTTTCTTGTGTTGGAGCTTATGTTTCTGCTTTGCTTGCATTGAATTTTGGCATTTCACCATGGATTGGTTTGCTACTTGGTGCAATTGTTGCTACTCTACTGGGATTTATAATAGGCTTTCCAGCATTGCGACTTAAAGGAGATTATTTAGCCTTGGGAACCTTTGGTTTTGGAGTAATTGTGTATTCTGTAGCAAAAAATTGGGTTTCAGTCACACGAGGTCCAATGGGGCTCCCTGGCATACCGCAGTTTTCAGTGTTCGGTTACCAGTTGTCGGAGATCTGGTCTTATCTTATTCTTGTTACAATTTTTGTTTTGATAACTATTTTTGTTTTAAGAAGAATTGTAAATTCGCCTTTTGGCAGGATTTTGAAGTCGATTAGAGAAGATGAAATTGCCTCGGAAATATTAGGAAAGAATGTAATTAAATATAAACTTCTTGTTTTTTTAATTGGTGGTTTTTTTGCTGGTATTGCAGGAAGTCTTTATGCTCATTATATAACTTTTATTGATCCTTCAAGCTTTACTATTATGGAATCAATAACCATTTTATTGATGGTAATTTTTGGAGGAATGGCAAGCATATCTGGTTCAATAGTTGGAGCAACTGTTTTAGTTGTTTTTCCTGAACTTCTCAGATTTCTGGGTATGCCAAGTTCAATTGCTGCACCTGTCAGACAGATGCTTTATGGACTTTTACTCATTATTTTAATGATATGGAGACCCCAGGGACTATTGGGAACCTATAGGTTCCGATGAAGTTACCGGTTCCCAGTTGCCAGTTGTCAGTTGTTATTTGTAGGAGATAAAATGGTTAAAATAAAAAAAATTAGACCGAAAACTGGAGACAGGCAACTGACAACTATTCTGCGGGTGCAGAATGTGGCTAAAGAATTCGATGGTTTATTAGCAGTTAATAATCTTTCTTTTTCAATTGAAAAAGGGAAAATAACAAGTTTGATAGGACCCAATGGTTCAGGAAAAACAACTGTCTTTAATATTATAACCGGATTATACCGACCGCAAAAAGGGAAAATTTATTTCTTGGGGAAGCAAATAGTAGGACTTTCTCCACATAAAATAGCTAAATTAGGAATCGGAAGGACTTTTCAAAATTTAAGGTTGTTTCCTCAAATCACAGTTTTGGAAAATG
>CAZWBN010000209.1:0-3343 GCA_964632095.1 uncultured Clostridia bacterium
CTATTTTATTTTGTTTATTTTCATATATTTTTAATTTAATTTTTAAGTTTTTTGCGTCAAACTTATAGCTTTGCATTTCCCAACCTACTCATTAAAGTTTATTAAACTGTCAAAGAACCAAAATCCCTCCTATATCAATCTCCCTATAGGAGGTTCTTTTTCTGTAAGTATCTCTCTTTCCCACTTTGCCCCATCCGGCAATATGTAAATTATCACACTATCTCTCACACTGTCAATTTTCTCTAAAATTTCTTGCTTCAATTTTGCAAGCTGTGAAAATGTAACCTCGCCTTCATATACAGATTTTTGAACATGATTTAAGTATTTTCTGGCTATCTTTTTAGCCCAGTTTAATCTTCTCTGGTCCTTTTTGTCTTTTAATTCAATGTCATAAACGAGTATTACTTTCATTTACCACCATATCTTTAGAGGCGTATATTCTCTTTCTCCGAGCAAATGTTTAATCAATTTAAAAAGCTCTAATCTTATAAGATTTCTGTATTTTATTTTCCTTCTTAATCGCCTGTGTAAAATCGTCTCTTCTAAAAGCTTATCAAATTCTTCGATAAAGATTTTTCTTCCATCTTCATTCAAATATGAGAAATTCAGTTCTTTTAAAAAATGTTCTTTCTTTATAATTGAAAGATTTATTAATCGAAAAATCAATTTATCCACAAAAACAGGCTTGAATATTTCAGCAATATCAAGGGCAAGAGAAAAACGCCTTTCTGCTGGTTCATGAAGATAGCTAATAGCTGGATGGAGAGCAGTATGATATATTTCTTTTAAAATGTTTGTATAAAGCAAAGAATTACCAAATGAAATTAATGCATTTAATGGGTTTTGAGGAGGCTGAATACTTCTTTTCTCGAAATCCCATCCTGTTATTTCACCAAAAGCTGTATAATAAATTTTCCTTGCTTTCGCTTCATTGAGCATCAATTCTTCAATTGTCCTGCACTGAGGAATTTCTTTTTCATATTTTTTAATTTTACTCACAATCTCTTCAAACCCTCTTTTCTCTAATATTCTGTGTAAATTATGTACTGCACCTTCAACAAATGCCTTTGCAAGAAATAATCTTTTCCCACTATCCTGGCAATATTCGACCTGTTTTAGAATAAGCATCCCGGAAAGATTCTCCTCCCTTGGATAAAAACTTCCAATATAAAAACCATAATGATTAAAAAAATGAAGAATAATTTTATTCTTACATAGAAAATCCATCAGACGGGTATTAAAGTTGTTTTCACCCATTAAGAAAATCTGATCCACATTTTCCACAGGTATGAATCTGGTTTTGTTATTGCTGGACTTTAAACACAGTGTGTTTTCTCTTCTCACAAAATCACCTGATGAAAAAATATAAAAACTTTTTGCCATTTTTACACCTTATTCTTTACGCATAGCAAAAAGTATAATATGCACATTTTTTACAATACGGTGCATTTATAACAGGCGGTAAATTGCCACTAAGGAGTTTCTTCTTTTCCCTCTTTATATTTTCTATGATTTTTTCGTCTTCTTTATTAAGCTGAACATCGATTTTTCTAAAAAGTTTAGGATAATGAATTACTCCTGATTTACAATTTATACCTAATTTCTTTAATGAATAGATGTAAAATTTTACTTGCCAGATGTGGGCTTCTTCAAGCTTCTTGGATTTTTTAACTTCATGGACAATTATCTCGTCTCCAATTTTAAGAAAATCAATTTTCAAAGTATCTCCGATCAAAAGCTCTTTATGTTTTTCTCTTTTAAAACTCCCCACAGAAATCAATTTTCCAATTTCAACATAATCAGAAAATTTCTCCATCTCAATTTTGTTGGAAAAAAGCCATAATTTCCTTTTACAAACTATGTAATAAGCAACCTGCGTTCCCGTAATTTTAGAATCAATTAAATCAAGCATTAACTCAACCCAGAATTTTTATAATTCCAACTCTGTTGATATAACCAAATTTAAAAATTCATCAAATCTTAAAGTGCCCATTTCCAAAAAGGCTTATATATTATTCTCTTATTTCCTATTTCGTCTTTTCCTTCAAAATTTCCTGTTATAATAAGTCCTTCCTTCAACTCAAATTCTTCCATTGCTTTTAGAAGAGCTCTAATTTCTCTCCCTTTTGTTTTTTCATCATCTATATTCCATACAACTTGTATTGGTAACTGAGGTTTAAAATTTTTCATCAATATAAAATCAACTTCTTTTCCAGTGTTATCTTTCCAATAATACAATTCTTCCCCTCTTTTTATAAGTTCTAAAAAAACAGCATTCTCAAGTAATTTTCCCCAGTTTCTTGAGAATTTAAAAACCAGGGAATTTACAAGTCCTGTATCAATGCAATATATTTTTCTCGGATATTGTAGTCTTTCTTTAAGTTTATAAGAAAAAATCTCTATTTCGAAAATAAAAAATGCGGATTTAATGTAAAAAAAGTACTCCTGAAGTGTATTCTTCTTAGTTTTTATTCCAAAAGTATTATTTAAAAATTTATGAAATTTTGATATGCTCATAGAGGAAGAAAAGGATTCGAGTAGAACTTTTAGAAAAATCTCAAAAGTTTTTAAATTCCTTATAGGGAAATTTTCAATTATATCACGGTAAAATATTGTCTTATAAAGCTCTCTTAAATAAGAAGTCTTAAAAGATTTATCATCATTAAGAACAACCTCGGGAAATCCTCCATATAGTAGAAATTCCCTCATAAATTCTATTAACCTCTTCGGCGAAACTTTTGAATCTGATTCGAAGTTCTTGAATTTAAGAAATTCTTTAAAATTTAATGGATAAATGAATTTTGTTAAGGTTCTGCCTCTCATTGAGGAGGATAGTTTTTCTGGAGAAATTTTTGAGCTTGAGCCTGTGAATACAACATTCCCTAATTTTCTATCCAGAAAACTTCTCACTATTTTTTCCCATCCTTCAATATATTGAATCTCGTCTAAAAGCAGGTAAAAGTTTTTCTTTTCATCAATGTTGAAATTTTCTTTTATTATTTCTGGAAGATAAATAAACTCTTGGATATTTAAAGGAGAGAGCCTCACATCATCAAAGTTGATATAAATAACATTATAAAGAGGAACTTTTTTTCTCAAGATTCGCGCATATTCAAATAAAGAGTAAGTTTTGCCAGACCTTCTTACTCCACATACCCCGAAAGAAACTGTTTTTGGAAAGCTGACCGGGATTAAATTTCTATCAATAATTTTAAAAGATAGATCTGTTCTGAACCATTCATCCAGAAAATCTACCAACTTCGAATTATTGTAACCTAAAAGATACGATTTTTTCATCATATTATATCTTATAAGATACGATTTATACTGTCAAGTAGTAATA
>CAZWBN010000210.1:0-3327 GCA_964632095.1 uncultured Clostridia bacterium
ACATCTCTCCAGGTATTTGTTTTTTCACCATTTATTTCAAGAATTTCATCACCGACTTTTAGATTTGCTTTATAAGCAGGTGAATTTTTCTCAATCCATCCAATAATAGGTGGTTGGTCAATATATTTAGGGACAGAAACTCCTGATAAATTTACAATTGTAATTAGAAAAACGGCAAGAAAAATATTCATTAATCCACCCATAACAAGAATAAGGAATCTTTCCCATCTTTTTTTTGCCATGAACTCATCGGGTGAGCGTTCCTTTTTATCGTAGTCCTCTTCTCCTGCAAATTTTACATATCCACCAAGGGGCAAAGCACTTATTCTATAATCAGTATCTCCTCTTTTAATGCCGATTAATCTCTTTCCATATCCCCATGAAAATACTTCTACTCTAACTTTCAACAATTTTCCCATAAAGAAATGTCCAAATTCGTGAACAAAGACGAGAATCCCGAATACAATCAAAAAGGCTATAATGGTTTCAATTATTGAAATCATTTTATAATCCTTTCAGAATTAGTTTTGAGGCTTCGTCTCTTGCCCATTTATCTATTCGAAAAATATCTTCTATACTTTCGATATTTTCTCTTTTATGTTTTCCAAGTATAGAATCTATAATTTTAAAAATTTTTGTAAAACCTATTTTCTCCTCCAAAAAAGCCTGAACTGCAACTTCATTTACTGCATTTAATACCACCGGGAAGCTTTCTCCTTCGATGAGGGCTTTTCGTGCAAAATCTATTGAAGGAAATTTTTCTTTATTCACTGGATAAAATTCAAGTCTATTTATTTTGGCTAAATCAAGAGAATATTTACACGAATTATCAAGTCGTTCCGGATAACTTAAAGCATATTGAATTGGGATGCGCATATCAGTAACACTCATTTGAGCAAGGGTAGAGCCATCTTTTAACTCCACCAATGAATGCACAATACTCTGAGGATGAATTAAAACCTCAAGTTGGAAAGGCTTTACACCGAACAACCAATAAGCCTCAATGAGTTCTAATCCCTTATTCATTAAA
Organism: uncultured Clostridia bacterium; assembly: GCA_964632095.1. Taxonomy (GTDB): domain Bacteria; phylum Acidobacteriota; class Aminicenantia; order JdFR-78; family JdFR-78; genus JdFR-78. The sequence goes on from CAZWBN010000210.1 coordinate 1,031, forward strand.
GTGGCGGAATCAATGGTTACTTTTTTCCCCATTTTCCATCTCGGATGCTTTAAAGCTTCCTCAACTTTTTTGTTCGGAAGTTCTTCAATTGAAGTTCTAAAAAAAGGTCCTCCTGATGCTGTTAAAATAATTCTCTTCACATTTTCTTTTTTCTCTTTATGCAAGCATTGAAATATACCACTATGTTCACTATCAATCGGAATTATATTCACTTTCTTTTCCTTTGCTTCTTTTACTATAATCTTTCCTCCTGTAACCAAACTTTCTTTATTTGCTAATGCTATATTCTTTTTTGCTTTGAGAGCCTGATAGATAGGTTTTAACCCAGCTATTCCTACAATAGCTGAGACCACCAAATCGTTTAATGGATGAGTTGCAACTCTTTCCAATCCTTCCTCTCCATACCCCACTTCTAATTCCTTATATTTATTTTTTATTAAATCTGCCATATTTCTTTCTTTGATGGACACAATTTTTGGTTTAAACTTCTCTATTTGTTTTATCAAAAGCTCTATATTAGAACCCGCAGATAATCCAACAACTTGAAATTTATCAGGAAAATTCTCGATTACTTTTAATACATTCTGCCCGATTGACCCTGTGGAGCCTAAAATTGAAATTTTCTTTTTCCCACTCATTTAAACTATAATTTCCAAATAAAAATAATATAATAATAAAAAAAGGGGCTTGCAAGAATAAGGCTATCAACTCTGTCAAGAATTCCTCCATGTCCTGGCAAAATATTTGAGGAATCTTTTACTTTAACCACTCTTTTAAATAAAGATTCTACCGGGTCACTTAATTGAGCAATAATGCTAATGAATATACTGCTTAAAATTGCTTTATTTATCGATATTTCTTTTAAGAAAAGAAAATGTCCTATTATTGCACCCAAGATTGCAAAGACTATTCCACCTATTGCGCCTTCCCAGGTTTTATTAGGACTTGCAATTGGGACCATTTTTCTTTTGCCCCATAATTTTCCGAACATATAAGCGCCAGTGTCTCCAAGGTAAACCACCGTGAGCAAAAATAAAACCAAAGAGGGAGATTTTCTTTGAATATAAAATAAGTAATTCAAGGTAAAACTGATATAGAAAACACTAAGAAATGTGAGAGCAAAAGAAAAGGGAAAAATATTAAGTTCTCTTTCATTTCTTACCCAGATTAAATAATAAATGGAAAGAGATAAAAGGAAAAGAAAAATTATTATTTTAAAATCCAATTTTCCATAATAGAAATAAAAAGCTACAAATAACGCAAAGAAGAAACCAATTATAATCTGAGGAAATACTTCTTTTTTAGAGATTAATTTGTAAAATTCATAAAGGGAGAGGAAAATTACAATCTGAAGTAACAAAAAAAAACCAAAAAGGGGTAGAAATTTAATTCCAAGGTAAACGACTATGATTAGAAAAAATGCTGTGGGTAATCTTTTCTTTAAACTCATTTTCTATATTCAACTATAATCACTCGGAGATAAGCCTCCGAAACGCCTTTCTCTTCTCTGATAATCCAGAATTGCTTCCAGTAAATTCTTTTTTCTAAAATCAGGCCATAAAACAGGTGTGATCCAAATTTCAGAGTATGCAATTTGCCATAAGAGGAAATTTGAAATTCTCATTTCTCCGCTTGTTCTAATTACAAGGTCAGGGTCAGGAAAATCATAGGTATATAAAAATTGTGAGAAAAGGGACTCATTTAAATTTTTTACATTGAATCCTTTCTCTATCTCATTAAACAATTTTTTCACAGCGTCAATTATTTCAGTTCTTCCTCCATAATTTAAAGCCAATATAATGTACATGCGGTCATTATTTTTCGTTAAGTCCATAACCCTTTTTAATTCTTCCTGAACAGATTTAGGTAAACCTTCCAATTGTCCGATCATTTTTAGAGATAAGTTATTCTTAACCAAGATTTTATCTTCATTTTTCAAATAATTTTCAAGTAATTTCCATAAAGCATTTACTTCTGATTTCGGTCTTTTCCAATTTTCTTTTGAAAAAGCGTAAAGGGTCAAATATTTTATTCCCAGCCGGGCACAGGTTTCAACAACTTCTTTTACAGACTTTATTCCTTCCTCATGTCCTCTTATTCGAGGAAGATTTCTTTCCTTTGCCCACCTTCCATTTCCGTCCATAATAATAGCAATATGGCGAGGTAAACGAGAGAAATCAATTTTATTAACAAGCCTTTCTTCCTCGCTTCCTGGCTTAATAAAACCTTCCAGTTCTTTTTTCACATTTCAAATTATATTCTTTCATATAATAAAAGTCAAAAGATAGGGGACGCAA
>CAZWBN010000211.1:0-3327 GCA_964632095.1 uncultured Clostridia bacterium
CTTTTATTTGAGTTCAATGGTTGCTGACGCTGAACCTGCTTTCCGAGATTTTGCAATTATTGTAATTTTTGAGCCTTCTTTTCCAATAATCAGCCATTCAATTTTTTTGGTGCCTCCACTCCCTTCTATAAAAGGAATCGTTTCAATCTTTTTACCGGAAAATATTTTCTGACCCTTTGAGGTTTTAAGTTCCACCCTGATCGGCCATGAAGTTCCTGCTCTTCTTCCCTGTGCTGTTGAAGTTGGAAACCAGCCAGGATTTGTAAAATATCCAGTTACTCGATATAGATTTTCATCAATTTTTTTCACTTTCACCTCTTTTATTTGAAGTTCTCCGAGTCGTTCCATGAGTTTTATATAAAAATCAGTATGAAAGGAAATAGTCTTTTCAATATCCTTTTCAGGTGGATTTATTTTTAAATAAGGAATAAAACCACCTATCTCCACCTCTCCGAGAGTGGAATGTTTATATGGTTTCCAGTTAATAAAACCTTTTCCTTTCAAGACAGAATCAGACCATTTTAAAATGTAAAGATCAGGGTGCTCCTTCTCCTCTTTCTTTTTTACCTTTGGCATTTTTTCAATCATCTCTGCCATTTTAGAAGGTGTTATACGCCCTGATTCAACCATTTTTTTAACCATTTGTGCTTTAAAATTTGGGGGCGCACCAATTTCTTTTAGAAATGAATCAATTTTCTCATCTTCAAGGGATAAAAATTCTTCTTTGCTCATGCTTTTTAATTTTTCAACTGTTAATTCACCTTTCTTCTTCTCTTTCTTTGGCACAGGAATTTTCCACAAATCATTTGAGAAAACCCATGCTCCATACTGATAATAACAATATGCAACAAATGAGCCCTTTTTAACTCCTTCTGCTTTTGATTCTGGATATTCAATTTTTGCTTTTTTCAAAGCATCTTTAAATTCTTTTTGAACTTCCTCAAAATAGAGCATATCCTGTCTGTCTATTGTAACAGCAGGACCCAATCCAAAAAACTGAGCAACCATCTCTTCTGTAATTTCCATTCCCCTTGCAATTCCAGAACCTTTTATTATTTCCACAATTTCTTTAATGCTGTATTCTTTTTCAGGTTCCAATCCAAGGAAGGTAGCAAATCTTTTTGGAACTTTTACTTTATCTCGAGCTACCTTTGCCCTGCCTGTTTGCTTGAGATTAAGTATTGTGTTTTCTGTTGAAAAATTTAATATAAGACCTATATTTGGATGGGATACGAGAAATTTCACGAGTGCTATTGTTTCCTTTTCAGAGACAGGCCACATTCCAGCTTTTTTAACATAATACTCAAAATCATGGGGAAAATTCCTGTTAAGTTCAACTCCTCCAGGAGGGTCCTCATTGTATTTCCCATCCCCGTCATTATCTATTCCCTCAGTGTAAATCTTGTAAATTCCAGTCTCCCCCTTTTTAGGGTCAGCTTTTCTCATCAATCTTGGGTCAGAAGGGTCAGGTATCCATTCTCCCTCAGGGTCTTTTACACGCATAAGAGTGATGTAGCCATCTCCATTTAAATCTTCCGGACCATCCTCGTCAATCAAGTCATCCAAGTCATCATCCACTGGATGATTGTTTGTCCATTTTTCATATAAAGGTTTTTTGAAAAAATTCTTTGCAGTATCAGGATTAAGAAGAGGCGCAATATAAATAGTTCTCCTGTTCAATAAATCTGTTATTTTCTCATCTTTTCCATATTGACTTATTAATTTTTTCGCAAGCATCAAAGCTACTTCAGTTCCAATCAAATGAACTCCCTCAATATTTGCTGAAACGAAAATTCCTGGTTTTTCGTCAGGTTTTAGACTTCCTTTTAAACCAGCAATTTGCAGAACATAGATTCCTTCTCCTCCATAGCTTTCCCCGATTTTCATTAATTTTACGAGTTTTGGATTTTCAAGAGCCAGTTTATCCATTATCATTTTCACTTCAGAAGGAGTATGGTATTTTGAGAAATCAATTTTTGCACTGATTCCATATAATCCTGTAATTAAAACCATTAAAAAAATTAAAATATACCTCCGCATTTAAACCTCCTTATATCTTTAAAACGAAAAACTTATAGAAATGGTTTCACTCAGTTTTTATAAGCACAAATGGCAACTCTTTTTCTTTCAGAAAATTATTTAAATCTGGAATTTTCTTTTCCAGATAATCCTTCACTTTACCCATTTTCTCTTTGAATTCCTCTTTCAATTCTTCAAGGAATTTCAATTGATAGGGTGTTGGAGCTTTGAATGGGTCCTGAATATCGCCATAAAGTGAACGGAGATGCTCAAGTAGCCTGCTTCCTGTTCCTATTCTGCTTTCTCCTTCTCTATTCAATTCTTTCTTCAATTTCTCAATATATTTCAAATTATCCTCTAACTTTTTATTTACATCTTCGGGAATCTTTTTCATCTGTTCCTTTATATTCTCTTTTAAAGACTTTAACTGTTTTTCGACACTATCCAAGGCTTTAAGGGAGAGGTTCACTTCAGAAATCATATCCCTTAACTCAAGGGAAACTTTTAACTGTTTTTCAAGTTCTTCTCTTGTCCATGAGACTGTCGGGTCAATCCTGACTTCCACTTTTCTTGAGACTTCTTTTTCTCCTATTTTAAGTCTAACCTCGTAGGTGCCAGGAAGAACCCTTGGTCCTCGAGGCGCCCGGATAAAGAAAGGTCTTTCCTCTTCAGGTCTTCTTCTCTTATATCCCTCATATGTTAAGTCCCAGACTACTCTATTCAACCCCTTTTCAGGTTTAAATTTGATTTCTTTAATTTTCTCTCCCTTCTCATTGAAAATCTTTAATATGCCCTTGATTTTCTTATCAAGTTTTTCTTTAAGATAATAATAAATTAAAGCACCATATGGAGGATTCGGACCGACAAATGTTTTATCTCCAAGAAAAACTCGGGTTCTTCTCTGTGTAAACATTAAAGCAGGTCTTATATCAAATAAATATAAATCTTGATTTAATATTTCCCTACTTAATTTCTGAATTGGGGTAGCGTCGTCAAAAATCCAGATGCTTCGACCATGGGTTCCGAGAATTAAATCATTTTCCCGTGGATGAATGAGAATATCATGAACAGCAACAGCAGGAAGATTCTTCATGCGAAGAGGAATCCAGGTTTTTCCCTTGTTCCATGAGGCATAAAGACCAAGTTCTGTTCCTGCATAAAGAAGATTTGGATTTCTGGGATCCTCTCTCACCACATGAACATAAGCCTTTGGAGGTAGATTTGCAGATATATTTTTCCAGGTTTTTCCAAAATCAGTTGTCATGAAAATATAGGGCTTAAAATCATCAAACATGTGTCTGTCAAATG
>CAZWBN010000212.1:0-3306 GCA_964632095.1 uncultured Clostridia bacterium
AGAACGCTATTTAAGAATACATGAAAAACAACTATAAAATTATCGAAAATTTTTATACAAAACTTCTGTTTCTTGAATGAATTTCTTTATAGAATTCCACCTTATATCAAGATATTCATGGGCAATTATGTTTCTAAATCTTACCCATTTTGATATATCTATTGAAGAATTTATAATATTTTCAATCCATCTTTCTATATCCCTTCGTTTGCTTCTCTCTTTGAAATATTCTTCTTTAGAAAGGGCCCCTAAAATATTTATAATCTTTGAGTTCATCTTCAAGAAAATTGATATGTTTAATCAATCTGTATTTAATCTCTTTTTTCAATTATTGTCTTCTCCTTATAATTTTCTATTATAAAATCCATAAAATCCTCTGCTTCTCTTGTTATTATTAACATGAAATCAAGATATAATCCCCAATCTTTTATTACTATTGGTTTTCCTCTTATTGCACTCCCTGCTACAGGAGCTGAGGCTCGATTGAGAACTAAAAGCTCAACATTTTTCTGAAGAATATTTTCCAAATCACCCCATATTTCATCCTCTGTTTGATAATAAACTTTCTCCTCATATTCTAATTTTCCTTTTTCTTTTGGATAGAAATATACAGCTATATCAATATCGGAGATTTTCGTTGCAGTCCCTTTAGCCTCAGACCCAAAAAGAAAAGCAAACGCAACTTCTTCCCTTCCATCAAAATATTTTTTCAATTTCCCAATTATAGACATTTTCACTTTTATCTAATTAATTTTTTAAATTTGTAATCTATCGCTAATATTCTATCTAAATTAAGCAATTTGTCAAAGAAAAATGATACAACATATCTAATCAAACACAAGGAAAAAGTTTATAAGTAATTCTGGACTTAAAAAACTGATGTGCTTTTAAAAAATAAAATCCCCGAGCTTCCTTTTTATAAAAATTCTAAAATTATTCTTACTCTTTTTATGAAATATCTACTAATTAATAGTAGGTTTCACATATTTTAGGCAGATTTGTTAAGCGTGGATATATTTTCTGAAAAGAATTTCTTCCTGTTTATAAATTGATTTTAAATTCTTTGGTTTGTTCTTGAGATGAAATTATTTGAAGAATTTTAAGATTTTCTGGTTTTCCGACAGATTTAACACATAGCTTTTGTAAAAAGTAAGAATTATATCAAATACCTCAAATTTCTCTTTAAATATCTGTATACATGTTCAAAATAGGGTAAATCCAATACTTGATAATTCAATTTGTCTATCCACAATCTCTTATAAACTTCTTTTTTCTTATCCAATGCTCTAATAATATTAAAATCTTTAAGCTTTTTAAACTTCGCTTTTTCTATAATATAATCTTTTAGAAGATCTATTTGAACATATCCATTGTCTAAAAGAATCCATAAATCATATATGTCACGAGGTTCATTTCTTTTTGGGTCAAGTAAACTTATAAATTTTTCAACCAAAATTTCTTCAATTGAATAAACTAAAATCTCAGTATTTAATGGAACATCACTGTATTCTTTGTAAAGTTTGAAGAACCTCTTTCTCTCAAGAGGGAAAAGCAGGAGTTCATTTATAGTAAAATCCATCTTAATTTCTCCTCTTCTGATATCTGCTCCTAAAGGACCCGAAAAATTCACGAAGATTGTATATGAATTTGAGTGTATTTCACTCCGATTAAAAATAATTTGGATGTTAGCTTCATTTAATAAATATTCATAAACTTTTTCTATTTTCTCTTTGAGGCGGTCTAAATCAAATGACTTCAGTAAAGTGAAATCAAGGTCTTCTGAGAATCTATAATTTTCAATGTAAAATTTTTTTAAAGCAGTGCCACCTTTAAAAGCTAACAAATTATTAAGCTCTGACCTTGCGATTCCAGCTAAAATCCAAGTAAGAATATAATCTTTTTCCAAGGTTTTAACTGGAATGGATTTCTCTCCTTTTGTGAGCAATGATTGCAACCTGAATAAGTTTTGAGAATCAATCATTTTTATGTCTGAACTGCTGACCTAAGCTCCTCTTGGCTGATATTAGCTATTAATTTCCAATTATTTTTAAATGTTTTGTTTTTTGGTAAAAGAGGGTCAAGTATATAATATCTTTCGTTTAAGAATTCTTTTAAATCTTTCATGAAATTGGAATCTCCTACCTGAAATGCCTCAAATATATATCCCAGGCGCTTCACAACAATACTTTTATCAAACTTCTTTATATAATTCAGCAATTTTCTGTAATCTATTCTCTCTTTCTGAATCCAAATTCCTTTTGCTATTTCCAAAATCCCCCCTGCATATTTAGGTTTTAGAAGACAATCTAAAATAGTTCTTTCAATGTCACTAACTCTCACTTTCTCTGTTTTTGTAACCCAGATTTCTTCTATTCCCCAGATTTTTTCTTTTGTTTGATAAATAAACTCAAAAGTTATATTTACAATAGTGCGTGTTTTTCTCCTCTCTTGCTCTGGAGTTGTTATATAAACTTTCATTAAAGGCTGAGTGAGCATGTTATGGAGTTCCATAGCACTATAATGAGAAATATAGTAAAGGGGTGAATTAGCAATTTCTTTTGCTACAATATACCAATTCCCTATAAATTTACTTTCTCTTCCAATTTCCTGAGGAATAATAAAATATTTCCCGGGTTTTAATCTTAATATCAGTTCCCTTTCAATCAATTGATGTATAAATCTATAAAGGGATTTTCCCTTTAATCCAGTTATTTTTCTAACATCCTCTGGCGTAAAAATTACCTTGTTTTTCTCATAAAGAATAAGTATTAAATTGGCACTGACTGGACCAAGGGTCTTTAAATTCATTTCTACTCCTTTTATGTAATATCTACCATTACATGATAGATTTTACATATATCAGGTAGACTTGTCAAGCGTGGATAATACTTTTTGAAACGAATTTCTTCTTCCTTACAAATTGATTTTAAACTCTTTGGAAGATTTTTTAAATCAACTTTAGCATATTTACAAGCAAGAAACACATTTGGTGAACTTGACTCTCATATAGAACCTTCATTTTCCATACTGTTATATGTTTTAATAAATAAAACTCTAAATAAATTAACTTCCAGAACTTTTTTCTAATCCCTCAAAATAAAATCTCCCACTTTCCAACCTTCCTTTTGTTATGTATTCTTCATTTAACAAATTTCTATATCGAATTAAGACATTAAATGTTCTATTGGAGGAAGAAGAAATTAAAGCACCTAAGTTAAATGTAGATGCATTAGAAATTTTATCCGTTTTTTTCTGAGATATAATCAAAAAGTGTGTAAAAACTTTGAGGCGGTGGTTCCCTCATGT
>CAZWBN010000213.1:0-3284 GCA_964632095.1 uncultured Clostridia bacterium
TGATTCGAGTTGGGGTGGATTTAAGTCGTGGGGGAGCGATTGATTATTTAGCTGAAAGTTCAAATCCTGAGAAAAATTACATCAATCGTTTTGACGCGGGTCGCCTGGTTCAGCGTTCCTGTTTCGGTCCTCCTTTTATTTACAATGCCTGTCCAGGGTTTTTTAACTGGCCATGGAATCCTGTTCAGGGAGGTGATTGTTTTGATGATGGTTCTCCGGTTATAGATTTTAAGAAAGAAGAGAATTTAATATATACGAAATGTATTCCTCTAAATTGGGGAAGTAACAATGAACTAACAGATTCCATAATTGAAACATGGATTAGTTTAGAGGGAAGAGCTGTTCGAATTGAATCCAGATTCACCAATGGAGGAGAGGATCACTCCCGCTGGATGGACCAGGAACTTCTTGCAGTTTATGTAATTACTGAGTTAAGTAATCTCTGGTTTTATGGAGGCAAGTATCCATTTACATGGGACAAGCTCACAGTATTGCAACCCCCCTCTAAGAATATCTATTATCAGCCAACCGAATACTGGGCTGCATGGACAGATGAGTATCAATTCGGTGTGGGAGTTTTTTCCCAGGATGTAATGTATCATACTGCCTTTCGAGTGGGAGAACAGGGGAAAACAGACGACTATGCATTTGATACTAATTATGTTGGTATAATTCCCCGTTTCACTGTGCCACCCTATTCCGTGCATCATGGTGTTTCCTATCTTATTCTTGATACCCTCTACAATATTCGTAAATTTGTGTATGAAAAAGTTCGTTACCCCTCTGGTCAGAGACTTAGAAGACTCACCAAAAGGCATAGAGAACCGAATGAATTTGGAGTTCTTAGATGGGAATTTAACAAGCAGAATGATAGAGAGGGTTGGGCTGTTGGCTGGGATTACAGAAACAATAGAAATTCCCTTGATGATACATTTGGAGTAATTAATGGAGTATGGAGGTTAATAGCAAAGAGCTCTCAGGGCAAAGGTTCATATATTATCAGTCCTCAATTTCAATTATTTGCCAGTTATTGGGACTGGATTGAAATTCGAATCCGGTTTGAAAATTCAACACACGATAGAATTCGTCTTTACTGGAATCGGCTCTCTGACGAAATTTTCACATTTCCAGAAGAGAATAGCATTCCAGTTGATGTCATTGCAGATGGGGAGTGGCATACATATTACATAGATGTGGGACAACACCCATACTGGAAAGGAATAATTTGTCAGCTTTGTCTTGCAGAACTCGGTTCAAATAATAAAGTTGAAATTGATTACATCCGAATCTGGCAAATTCCTAAATGGATACAATAATTAAATTAATTTTTCTTTTCCTTATACGCTTTAATAAATGCAACTATTTCTTTAGAAAATCTCTCAAAATCACTTAAATTGTTAATAACAATCTGATAAAGTTCCAGTGGTGTAACTTCCCTATAAAAATGGACCATGCGATTTCTATAGCCAGCCATAGAATAAAGAATATCAGATAATTCTTTTGAAATTATTTCTTTTTCTCCAAGTCCTTTTGCAATTGACTTATACTCTATTTCTTTATAGCCATAAGTTTTTGAAAGTATATGTCTTCCAATGTCAAAAACTGCTTCAAGAGCTCTTCTTAGATAACTTTCAACAAATGGAGGATTTTTTTTATCAGATAAAAATTCCTCTAAACTCATTTTAGAGAAGGGTTTTAATTCATTAAGGCAATTTTCTATATATCTTAAAAGATTAAGAATTCGGTCTATATTCAAGTTCGAAATAACCATTCTCTATAGCCTCCATTACTTCTTCGTCAAAAATTTTTTTCTTAAATTGTAAATCTTCTGCCAATTTCATTATTCTTTCTTCAATTTCATCCGTTAAAAATTCATCTTTTTCATATATTTTCTCCCCTTTTATTATTTCATACTGGAATAAAGGGTCTACTTCATGCATGAAGATGAGGTCTATTTCAAGGGGTTCGAATATTTTTGATAATTCCGTATAAATTTTCCCGAATATTTTAATATCTATTTTTGGCTTTTCAAAAGCTATAGCAATATCAAGATCGGAGGAATTATTTTTTATTATTTTTTCTCCTTCAAGATACCTTTTTGCCTTCTCTGCCTGGGAACCAAAAATATAGATTAAAATAATTTCATATTTTTCCGCTAATTTTTTTAAAGTTTCTTTTCTCATGGGTAAAGTATACCATGTGTTATCAAATAGTTAAAGCAATTTTTAAGGGCTGAATCGTCTCTTCAGCAAAAAATACTTCCTTAAGCCAGTCGAGAAGAAATTTCAGTAATTCTGGACTGATCCTTTTTCCTTCCATCATTTGGCGGAGATATTCAGAACGGTTACCGGTTTCTGAGGAAATTAGCAGGTGATTTAAATTTGGAAATATTTTTAAAGTAACATTTTTATCTAATTCTTTTAATTTCTGATAAAGCATTCTCGCATGATGAGGAAAAACCTGTTTATCCTTTCCTCCATTAATTATTAAGATTTTTGCTTTGACCCTATCAAGCTCGGAGAGTGGGTCATAATTCACAAGTGACTTCAGCCAGTTGATTTGAGGTTTAATCAAGGGCATGATTTTTTCCTTGAACTTTTTATCAACTGGTTCACCTCTTAAGAGTTTAAGAAAATTTTCATAGTTTTTTAAAAATTTTACTTTCTCCTTTACTGATAGCTCAAGGCAATCAAGAGTATAAGTGAATTGTTCCTTTAAAACCTTATCCCCTGTTTTTGCGGTCCCGGCAAGAAGAACTATTGCCTTTATTAAATCAGGATTCTCTTTTGCAATTCTCAGTGCAATTATTGCTCCTTCAGAATGACCAGCCAGAGCAATTTTATCTTTTAGAATATCTTTCCTATTCCTTAAAAATTCTATCGCGGATTTTACATCCTGAACGAAATCCTCCTGAGTAGCTCCTTTAAAATTTCCTTCACTTTTTCCGACTCCTCTATCATCGTATCTCAGAACAGCGATTCCATTTTCACTCAGCACATGAGCAATCTGTTTAAAAATTCCAAATTTCAAACCACCAGGACCTACTGTGTCCTCATTTCTATCCTGCGGGCCAGAACCTGAAATTAGAATTACAGCAGGATGTTTAACTCTATTGTCTTTAGGAATGGTTAAAGTTCCTGCCAGTTTTATTTTTCCTGAATTAAAAACAACTTCCTCAGAGATATATTTTTCTGATTTGATTTCAGGAGATTTTAATTCTTTTGTTTTTAAACCCTTAAATTTCGAATAATAAATATCAGTAGCCTGAAAAGGAAAAGAAATTT
>CAZWBN010000214.1:0-3269 GCA_964632095.1 uncultured Clostridia bacterium
GTTTTTTGTGCTATATAAATGCACCCAGGTTTCAAAACTCTTCTTGGACCTCGCGGACCATCTGGAATAATCGCAATTTCCGCATAGTTTTTTAATTCTCTACATATCTCTTTTAATGCTTCTTTTCCTCTTCTGGAGCTTGAGCCTCTTATTGGATGATAGCCTAAAAGCCTTACTATCTGAGATGCTATTTCTCCATCTTGTGAAAGACTTATTAATGGTTTTACCCCTTCATTTCTGTGTAAATACACTGGAAGAAACATTCTTCCATGCCACACAATGAAAATAAAAGGCTTTCCTTTTTTTCTTAAATTTTCATAATTTTCCTTTCCAATAATTTTAATTCTTGCTGTTTTACCGAGTATAAAGAAAAACAAATAAACAGCGGTTTTAAATATAAAATTTCTTATTTTTTTGAGCAATTTTTAATAATCTATTTTTAATTCTTTTATTTTGAGAAGCAAAGTTTTATAGCTTATATCCAGCAATTCAGCAGTTTTTTTCTTATCACCGGCAGTCTCTTTTAATGTTCTTCTGATTTTTTCCTTTTCCACCAGAATTTTTGCTTTTTCAACTGCTTCTTTTAAAGTTCCCGACAAATAAAAATTAAGTTTATCTTGAAATTGAATCTCATCCTCTGGAAGAATTATGTGTTCAGGAAAAATTTCACTTCCTTCGCAGAGAATCACTGCTCTTTCTATACAATTTTGAAGTTCTCTGACATTTCCTGGCCACGAATAATTCATTAATTTTTTTATTGCCTCTGGCGAAAGTTTTAATCCTCGTTTTCTCATTTCAACCGAAAACTTATTTAGAAAGTAATTAGCTAAAAGAGGAATATCCCCCTTTCTCTCCCGGAGGGGTGGAAGAACTATAGGGAAAACACTTATCCTGAAGTATAAATCTTCCCGAAATCTTCTCTCTTCAACTTCTTTTTTTAAATCTTTATTAGTAGCTAAAATGAATCTAACATCTACCTCTATGGTCGAAGTTCCGCCGATTCTCTCAAAGGTTTTTTCTTCTAATACACGAAGAAGTTTGGCTTGCAAAGAGAAACTTAAATCCCCAATCTCATCGAGGAAAAAAGTTCCCCTATGAGCAAGTTCTAATTTTCCGAGTTTCCGCGAAGTAGCTCCTGTGTAAGCCCCTTTTTCGTGACCAAATAGTTCATTTTCAATCAAAGTTTCCGGAACAGATGCACAGTTAAAAGTAATAAAAGGATAATCTCTTCTCGGGCTTAATTGATGGATTGCTCTTGCGAACAATTCTTTTCCGGTTCCACTTTCTCCAAGAAGCAGAACAGTGGAGTTTGTTTGAGCTACTTTTTGGGCTTTTTTTGAAACTTCTTTTATTTTAGGGTCTTCTCCTACAATTTGTGGAAAACCATATTTTTGGGCAAACTCTTCTTTTAGAAGAATATTTTCTCTATAAATCCTCTCCTGTTCCAGAGCCCGATTAACAAGTAGAACAAGATAATCAGGGTCAACAGGTTTGGATAAAAAATCGTATGCGCCTTCCTTCATAGCTTCCACAGCTCTTTCAATTGTTCCATATGCTGTTATCATTATTACTGGTAAATATGGGTCAATTTTTTTTGCTTTTTTTAAAAGTTCTATTCCATCCTCTCCAGGGAGAAAAAGGTCACTTAAGAGTAAAAGATATCTCTTCTTTTCCAATTTTTCCATTGCTTCTTCCGCAGAACAAGCCTCGTCCGCATCATAGCCAGCCCTTTTCAGGATTAAAGCAAGCATTTCTCTCATACTTTTTTTGTCTTCAACAATGAGGATTTTCATTTCTGTTTTAAATCTTATTTTGATTAGATAATATTGTCAAGTAAAAGCAAATAACTCAAAGGTGTAATTATTCTGCAATTTTAATCGGGATGTTTTTTTAGAGAGTATATTAAAATAGAAAAAAATGAGATTCCAAATAGATCAAAAAGTAAATCTTTTATTGAAAATATTCGCCCTGGCACAAAAATCTGGTGTGTTTCATCACTTATTGCAATTAGAAAAGAAAGAAAAATTATTAAAAAGAGATATTTCTTTTGAATATTTTTTTTAAATCCTCTGGTCCAGCCAAGAAGGAAGAATATGGATAATACTCCAAATTCTAAAAAATGACTTATTTCATCGGGAATTCTACTATCACTGCCCGGTATCTTAGAAAGAGATGACAGGAAAAATATAAAAATATTATATAATATAAAGGGAATCCACCAGAAAATTAAAGACATTTATAATAAAGAAGTGAGATACATCAGCCATCCAAAAAGAATTGCTCCTAAAATCATAATAATGAATAAGAAAAAGCCGTATTTCAATTGCTCTTTTATATTGTTTCGTCTTATAGTGGCTAAAACAATAGAAGCAAAAGCAGCATAAATAACCATTGAAACAAAGTGACTTTTAAAAATCATTTTTTCTTCCCTCTTGCAATATCCCAAGCATCAAGAGCAATAAGATAATTGAGTAGACCAGCACCAGCTAAATATGCAGTGCCATATTCAAAAGTAATGCTACTCAGGTTACCTTCTCCGAACTGGAAAATTCTCGAAAGTAAATATAATGCCCCGTTCCCTAAATCAGAAAAGAAAGCAAGAATAGTCAATGGATTTTCAGTTTTAAAAGTATAAAATTTACCCTGCATAACAAGACCCAGCAAGAACATTCCCATAATAGAAACAAAAAATATAGCACCTCTCCAGTATTTTTTAAGAAGAAAATGTCCTCCACCTGGTATCAGCCAGCCAATAAGAAAATACCAGATTTTTTTCATCTTAAAGGGAAATATTAAAAAATAATATTTTATAAGTCAAGAATACGCTTCACCTTTTTCCTTCTTCTCTGGGATATTTCGCTTCAACGATTGATTTTATTCCTCCCCTTGGATTAAATTCTCCTGTTACAATTGCCCACTTTGGTTTACAGGCTTTAACAAAATCTTCAAGTATTCTATTCACCGCATTTTCATAAAAAATCCCTAAGTTCCTATAACCTAAGATATACATTTTTAAAGATTTTAATTCTACACAGTATTTGTCAGGCATATACCTAATTGTTATCTTTCCAAAATCAGGGAGTCCTGTTTTAGGACATACAGAAGTAAATTCAGGAATTTCAATTTTTATTTCATATCCCTCAAATTGATTTGGAAAACATTCAATTTTTGGTAATTTCTCTTTTAATCCTGATTTTGCATGTTTTTCGGTATATTCACTCATTTTATTTACATATAGATTATAAAATAAAAATATATCTGTCAATTAC
>CAZWBN010000215.1:0-3266 GCA_964632095.1 uncultured Clostridia bacterium
TCACCAAGTTTTTTTATTTTCTCAGAATTTACCAATGACCATCGCAATTTTTCTCTTAAATCTCTCACATCTTTCTCAAAATATATTCCTGTATCTTGAAGAACTTCTCGATTAAAAGGTACATTGCGACAAATTACAAAACACCCAGAAGCCATTGCTTCAAGTAAAGCTGGATTAGTTCCTCCAACTTCATTCCCGTGAATGTAAGCATAACAATTACATAATAATTCTCTTAAAATATCCCTATCATATACAAATCCTAAAAATTTTATCCTTTTATCTTGTGTAGAATAAATTTCCTCAGAATATTTTGATTTATATTTAACTCCTCCTACCATAACCAATTTTTTATTAGTATTTAACATTTCGAAGGCTCTAATAGTAAGCAAAGGATTATTCTCAGGTTCAAATCTTGTAATTTGAAGAAAATATCCCCCAGGTTCAAGGTCAAATTTTTTTAATATTGATTTATTTTCACTAAATTTTAAATCAGCACCATAAGGAATATAATTTACATTCTTTTTATACTTTTCCTTATAATATTTTTTAATTTCCTTAGAATCAGCAATTAGCTCAATTGAAAGTTTAGTTGAAAGCCATTCCGCAAATTTATAATATTTTTTACCAAGAAAACCCCATTTTTCTCTTTTCCACTCAAGTCCATCCACATTTAAAATTATCTTTTTCCCA
Organism: uncultured Clostridia bacterium; assembly: GCA_964632095.1. Lineage (GTDB taxonomy): Bacteria > Acidobacteriota > Aminicenantia > JdFR-78 > JdFR-78 > JdFR-78. The sequence goes on from CAZWBN010000215.1 coordinate 691, forward strand.
ATTAATGAATGAAAAATTAATAGAGGGCTGTTCGCATTATTAAAAACTACTAAAATATCGTATTTTCTAAATAAAGCATGAACAAGTGATAAAAAGGTGTGCGAAAGAGTTTCCAAAAATTTAATCTCAATGCTTGGGAGATAAATTAATTTAATTCCTAAATAATTTTTTAATTTCTCTTTATAATAACTTGAACGACAATAAACCCAAACCTCATAGCCTTTATTCGCCAATCTTTTTCCCAACTCCTCAGCACATGTTTCAAATCCACCATACCGGGCTGGAACACCTCTAATTCCAAGAATTGCTATTTTCATTTTTAATAATTAAAATTTAAATAATCGTCTAATCTTTGTGGTAATTTTAAATGGAAGTTTTTGAAATAAAAACCAACCTAATTTACTTCTGAAAATTTTCTCTGCAAAAGGTTTTTTCTTTAAATTAAATAGAAAAAGTATTTCTTTTTTAGTAAGCTTTTTTTTCTTTTTTATCTTTCCTTTTAAAACTTCCTCACAATGCTTTACTAAAGGGACAGTAACATTATCCCAATAATACCTTTCCTTAACTTTTCTAATTCTATTTTTAATTTTTTCTCTTAAATTTCTATCATTTGCCAAAAGCAGAATCGCTTTCTTCAATTCATCTTCACACTCATTACAAACTACAAAACCCAAGTTTTCCTTTTTAACCAATTCTGCAAAATAATCTCCTTCAGTGCATATTATTGGTAATTCATGTTTTAAATAATCAAGAATTCTCGTACGAAAGGAATAATAAGTTTCAAAATGTATGCAGTGAATTGAAACACCGATATCAGCTTCTTTAAAATAACTTGCACGCTTTTTATAATCAACCCAGCTTTCATTAAAAAACACATATTTATTTGTAAGTTTTAATTTGTCAGAGATTTTTCGAGCTTCATTTGCCATATCAAAGGGAGGAAGAAGAGGATTTGGGTGTTTTGTTGATAGAAAAAATAATTTAATATTTTCATTTTCTTCTAAAGCTTTATATAAAGCTTTAATTAAAGTTATTGGGTCAAACCAATTCGAAATCACACCTCCCCAAAGAAGAATAATATCCTCTTCTTTAATTTGAGGGATTTTATTTCTCATTACATTCTTTTCTGAATGTTTATCGTTTTCCTTAGATATTCCAAAAGGCACTACACTTATAAGTTCTTCTAAAGAAGGTGTAAGATCGAGTATTTCTGGATTTATCCGATTTAAACTCATGAGTGAACCAACAAATAAAGCTTTCTGCCTTTCATTAGCACATAAAAAATAATCACCATGAATAATTTGTTCATTAAATACTCTTAAATCATTTAAATGAATGAATTCCCTATCTTTTAAATTAGGGACTTTCCATTTATGAACAAATAAATTCTCTAATACAAATGGAACATACATATCTATTATTAAATATGCTTGAAGTTTCTTTATTATAGGAAATTTTGAAAGAACATATCCCTGAATAAGAATAATTTTACTCTTTTCTCCGAGGGATTTTATGAAATTAGGATTAGTAAGTGAATAATAAACCACTTCAAATGAAATATTCTCAAAAAAATTACTTTTTTCACTCTTATAAGAGTAATCAGGAATAGCTAAAATCACTTTAAAATGTTTAGAAAGACACTTCGCCAGTTCCCAAGCTCTTATTCCAGGACCAGCCATTTTTTCTCCAACAACATCATCACTTATTACTAAAACATCATACATTTCTTCTCTCATTATCCTTTACTCATTTTTTCTTAAACTATAATAAACTAAATCAATTAATTTCGCCAGAAAAAGAATTTGGATAATTTCGAAAAATATAATTGTTAATATTAAAAACAATTTATTACCTAATATTCCAGAATAATTTCTTACAACCCTTCCTAATTCACAATATATTGGTCTTTTTGAATAAACCCTAAAATTAAGGTCTCCTCGTTGAGCATTGTGATTAAAATAACATTCCCCAAATCTATAAATATCTTTTTCATTCATCCAAATACTTATAGAATTTTCTGGGGTAGATTCTGGAGAGTATAAAATAAAATAATATTTTTTATGTCTTGATTTTTTTATTGGTTTAAATTCAATTGGATAATAAAGATTATTTTTTACTGTAGAAGCATTAAATACTTTTTTTACAACTAATTTTCTTTCATCTTCAATTTCCCATAATTCAAAGAATACATCTTTGTTATTAATCCTCTCATGAGTTCCAAGCATCAAATCAATGCGTGCTAAATTATCTCTTTCAGCAATAAATGTTTGACCTATTATATTATTCCAAAAAATATTAGGAGAAGGGACAGCATTTGGATAAATCTCAAAATCAAGCGCATAATGTTTTTTGATAAATATCAAATAAATTTGAAAAAGAATAAAAATAATGAGAGTTATATATTTTATTATTTTAAATTTTCCTATTGAAATTTTCATAATTTTTGACCAATTATTTTAACTCAAATCGAATAATATTTCACTATTAATCTAAATTGTTTAGGCTCTTCTATAATGAAAAGTGGAGAAAAAATGAGAGAGAAAAGGCAGGACAGAAACCTCTTAAAGGAGGTCCTA
>CAZWBN010000216.1:0-1714 GCA_964632095.1 uncultured Clostridia bacterium
TTAATGGCATGGTGAAGAAAAAAATCTATTTTAAAATTCTATCGGAATTTTGGGAACACATCATTGGACCTGACTAACGCATAAATTAGAAAAAAATTTTATAAAATTCTTGACAATCGCATTCAAAATTATTATATTAAATACGAACAAAATGCGAACAAATGAAGACACCAATAAAAATTCAAAAAATTATTACTTTTGTGATTATTACAGTTACTGGGTAACCAGGGAAATTTGCCTAAACAGATATAAAAAGAGGAAGAGATTCTGTTCCAAGAAATGTAAGAATTTACTTGTTTTAATAGAAGAAAAGAATGCTGACTAAAAAACAAAGAAAAGTTCTAAACGCTATAGAGGAATTTATTTTTGAGAAAGGATACTCACCGAGTGTGAGGGAACTGGGAAAAAAATTGGGGCTTTCTTCTCCAGCAACTGTGCATAATTATCTCATCACCCTTGAAAAAAAAGGATATATCAAAAGAGTCAAAGAAGGAATAAGAATTATTGATAAATCTTTGCTCTTCAAAGAAAAAATAGAAATTCCATTAGTTGGACCGGTCCCTGCTGGTTATCCGAAGGAAGTTTTTGAAGATATGGTAGAGAAAATTGAGATTCCCGAATGGATAGCAACAGGAAAAAACAAGGAAAATCTTTTCTGTATCCAAATTGAAGGTAAAAGCATGATTGACGCTTATATTGATGATGGAGATATAGTGATTCTGGAAAAAACTCAGACAGCTTCTCCTGGTGAAATGGTCTTAGCTTTACTGGATGATGGTTCAATCACTCTAAAAAGATTAAAATTGGGAAAAAATGAAATTCTTCTTGTACCAGAAAATCCAGATTTTAAACCTATAAAAGTTGAAAATTTGAGAATTATAGGAAAAGTGATTGGAGTAATAAGGAAATACTGAACAAGAAATTTAAATATTATATTAAAATGTCAGAAACCAGGAAAGAGGGAAAAAAGAAATGGATTGCTCATATTGATATGGATGCATTTTTTGTTAGTGTGGAAGTAAAACTGCATCCTTCTCTAAAAGGCAAGCCTGTGGTAGTGGGAGGTAATCCAGATAGTCGAGGAGTAGTGTGTTCAGCCTCTTATGAGGCAAGAAAATATGGGATTAAATCAGGAATGTCTCTCTTTAAGGCAAGAAAACTTTGTCCCTCATTAATTTCTTTAAAACCGAAATTCTCTCTCTATCAAAAATATTCTGAAAGCATATACAGACTTCTTAAAAAATATGTTCCTCTGGTTGAGCAAGCGAGTATTGATGAATATTATCTTGATTTAACAGGATGTGAAAGACTGTACGGAGATATTTGCTCCTTTAGCCTTTCACTTAAAGAAAAAATTTATCAGAAAACAGGATTACCCTGCTCAATAGGTTTAGCATGTAATAAGTTTGTGTCTAAAATGGCTTCTGAGCAGGCTAAACCGGGTGGCTTTCTCTATATTCCCCATGGTGAAGAAACCTCCTTCCTTTCTTCTATTCCTATAGGGAAAATGGTTGGCATAGGCAAAAATACAGAGAAAAAACTTCGGAAAATGGGAATAAGAACCATAGGAGATATTACCAAATTCCCTCTCCCCTTTCTCGTGAACTCGTTCGGAAAACTTGGGAAATACATCTGGGAAAAAGCAAGGGGAATTGATTTCAGAAGAGTAGAAAACTGTTATATACGGAAAAGTCTGGGACGAGAGACCACTTTT
>CAZWBN010000216.1:1814-3264 GCA_964632095.1 uncultured Clostridia bacterium
AGACTCCTTGGCTTGAGATTTTCAAATTTTTTAGAAGAAAGCTCCTTCCTTCCTCTTTTCCAAGACAAAGAGGAGAAAAGAGCCGCCCTTTTTAAAGAAATCGACTTAATAAGAAAGAAATTTGGAAACATTATTCATTTGGGACGCTATCTCGTGTTTTCTTGAGCATTTAGATTTAATTTCTGTTCAAGAATTGGAATAATATTAGGAGCAAGAAGGAAAAATTTGATTTTGCCGATTAAATCCTGCTTTTTCTTTTTTGGCGAAAAAGCGGAGACTAACTCCTCTGCAAACTTATCCTTCTGAAGCTGAAAATCTGCATCAGAGAGCATTCTTACAGTGTCAAAAAGTTTAAAAAGATAATTTTCCATTTTATTCTCATCTATTTCATTCCAAGGAAATAAGTTTAACTTCATTCTTTCTATAGTTCGAAAAATAATCCTTTCTTTATTCCAACGATATACTCTTTCAGGAATTTTTCTTATTCTTTCTAACATACGAGCAACGCCTGAATAATCATTTGCTTGTCCAACTCTAAGTTCTCCTTTTGGAGGTATTATACATGGAACAAAATTACGCAATTGATATTTTTGGTGATCCTCTAAAATATTTTCCACTTCCAATGCTAATTCTTTTATTCTTTCATCTGTAATCATAATCTCTTTTTTAATCTGTGTATGAATTCTGTGATATTTCTGTTTCAAAGAATCCGGAATCTCATTCCCTTTAATGAGATAACCCCTTATTTCTTCAAGGGCTGAAAATAACTCTTCTTCCTTTAATTGCAATTTTTCTCTTGTAAATTCCTCTATTTCAATCTTCTCTTTAATCTTTTCTTTTATAAATTCCATTTGCTCAGGCTTTAGGTCTAAGCCATTAAGCAAATTTAATAAATATATTTCTTCCTTCAATTGATTTAATTTCTTGTTTTCTTTTTTAAGATTAAGTGGAAAAACCAATGAATTTAAAAGAAATAAAACAATAATGAGATTAAAAATTTCTCTTTTTAACCTCATTTTTTCCCTCCAAATAATTAGACAAGCTTTATAAAAAATCCTTGGGTCCTTAGTTAACACATCTTCTCCACCCTTAGAGGAGGGATTGTGAAAGAATAAATTCATACATTGTGCTTATCTTCTCAAGAATAAATACAGGAAACATTGCTATTATTTTTATTAAAAAAATTTTAAAGGTTTTAAAGAGTCACATTGTTTACAAATTTCCAAGCCTCATATCTTGTCTGAGGAATTCTTGGATATGCCTTCCTTCTTGACCATGGTTTATTATCTTTATAACTAAAGTGGGTAATATGTCTTAACCGGAATGAATTTTACATTATAGAGCCGAGCCTGTTTTGAATCGAAAGTTCTTACATAAATTTTTTTCTATTAAAGATCTTATTCTTTAATTCTAAGATTCTTTATCCCCCTTTTCCAAAATTCTTCTAAAT
>CAZWBN010000217.1:0-3257 GCA_964632095.1 uncultured Clostridia bacterium
ACTTCTCTTTATTATCTTTATCATGCTTACTAAACATATTATACGAGGAGGAATGTTATGAAAATAAAAGCTGATTTTGCAATTATTAATGCAAATGAACTTGTAACTTTTAAAGGAGCAAGTAAAAAGCCTTTAATTAAAGAAGAAATGGAAAATCTCAGAATAATAAAAGACGGAGCAATAGCAGTAAAGGACGACAGAATAGTGGCTGTTGGAACGACAAAGGAGGTCCTTGACAGGCTTGAAAAGGGATTTGAGGTAATTGATGCAAGTGGAAAACTTGTAACTCCTGGTCTTATTGACCCTCATGTTCATTTAATTTTCGCAGGTTCAAGAGAGGAGGAACTTGAGGCAATGGCAGTAAAGGGAATTTCATATCTTGAAATTAAAGAAAGAGGCGGTGGAATGCCAACCACCCTTAAAAAAACAGGAGAAGCAAGCACCGAGAAACTCATTAGGAAGACTTTGAAAATCCTTGACATTATGTTAATTCATGGCACAACAACAATTGAGGCTAAAAGTGGATATGAGATGACGCAACATGGCGAAATAAGACAGCTTGAAATAATAAATATTTTAAATAAAATCCATCCAATTGATTTAATTCCCACTTTCTTAGCTCAAGGAATACCCTATGAATATGAGAACAGAGTTGATGAATTAACAGATGAAATTGTTGAAAAATGGATACCTGAAATTGCCAAAAAGAATCTCGCTGAATACTGTGATGTTTTTTGCGAAAAAGGATATTTTAATTTAGAGCAATCAAAAAGAATTCTTGAAGCAGGAAGGAAATATGGAATGAAATTAAGGATACATGCTGACTGGCTTGTGCATAGCGGAGGAGCAAAATTAGGAGCTGAATTAGGAGTTGTATCTGCTGACCATTTAATTTTCTCTCCGATGGAGGATATTGAAGCTTTAAAGGAAAAAGGCACAATTGGGGTTTTTCTCCCCACAACTCCATTTTGCTATCTGGGTGTTTATGCCAAGGCAAGAGAGATTATTAATAGAGGATTACCTATTGCTTTGGCAACTGATGTAAGTGCAGCAAATATGTGTGAATCAATGCAAATGATGATGACTATTGCGGTTCTTCAAATGAAAATGACTACAGAAGAAGTCCTCACTGCCTCAACAATTAATGCAGCTCACTCTATTGAAAGGGCAGATGAAATAGGAAGTCTGGAGGAAGGGAAAAAAGCAGACATTGTTATTTTTGATGCCCCGAATCACAAGTTTTTCCCTTATCATTATGGAATTAACCTTGCAGAGAAAGTTTTTAAAAACGGGAAATTAGTTGCAGAAAAGGGAAGAAGAATTCAATAGAATTTAGAAATGGATGATGATGTGATGATTGAGATTAACGGTAATTCTCTTAAAATTGAAGATGTTATAGAAGTAGCTAAGTATTATAAGAAGGTTAAACTCTCGGAAAACGCTATCGAAAAAATAATCAAATCAAGAAATTTTGTAGAAAAAATTCTGAAAGAGAATAGAGTAGTTTATGGTATTACTACAGGTGTTGGAGAGTTAGCTAATAAAATTATATCACCCGAAGAATCTCAAAAACTTCAGTTAAATCTTATAAGAAGTCATGCTGTAGGAGTAGGAGAGCCTTTTGACGAGGAAATAGTAAGGGCTATAATTCTTCTTAGAGCAAATGCCCTTGCAAAGGGGCACTCTGGAGTAAGAAAAGAACTAATAGAATTTCTTATTGAGATTTTAAATAAAAAAATCCACCCATATATACCTTCTCAAGGCTCTGTGGGTGCAAGCGGTGACTTAGCTCCTCTTGCTCATCTCTCTTTAGTTATTATAGGGGAAGGCGAATGTATACAAAACGGCAAGAGAGTTCCATCTATTGAAGTTTTAAAAGCGAAAGGGTTAAGACCCATGAAACTTTTTCCAAAGGAAGGTCTTGCTTTGATTAATGGCACCCAAGTTATGTCTGCAATTGGATGCTTTGTGATTCATGAAGCAGAGCTTTTAATGAAAAATGCTCAGATAGCAGGAGCAATGAGTTTAGAAGCATTGAGAGGAACTGCGAGAGCCTTTGACCAAAAAATTCAATCTGCAAGACCTTATCTAGGTCAAATAAAATGTGCTTCAAACCTTAGAAGACTTGTTGCTGATAGTCAGAATATAGAATCTCATAAAGATTGTGAGAAAGTGCAGGATGCATACACTCTTCGATGTATTCCTCAAGTTTATGGTGCTGTTCTGGATACAATTGATTATGTTCGAAAAATACTCTCTGTAGAAATAAATTCTGCAACTGATAATCCACTTATATTTCCAGAGCAGGAGGAAGTTATTTCTGGAGGTAATTTTCACGGCGAACCTTTAGCTTTTGCCATGGATTTTCTTTGTATTGCATTATCAGAAATCTCAAATATATCTGAAAGAACAATAGATCGTTTAGTAAATCCACATGTAAGCGGTCTCCCTCCTTTTCTTTCAGAAAAAAGTGGTTTGAATTCAGGATTTATGATTGCCCAGTATACTGCAGCTTCCCTTGTTTCGGAAAATAAAGTCCTTGCATATCCTTCAAGTGTTGATTCAATACCTACATCTGCTGGCCAGGAAGACCATGTAAGCATGGGAACTATTTCTGCCAGAAATGCTCTAAAAATTCTGAAAAATGTAGAAAATGTTCTCGCTATTGAGATGTTATGTGCAGCTCAAGGAATTGATTTTTTAAAATATCCGCCTGGCAAAGGAACTAAAAAAGCTCATGAGACTATTAGAAAATATGTAAAACATCTCGATGATGATAGAATTTTATATAAAGATATAGAAAAAATTAGAGAATTAATTGTTTCTGGTGAAATAGTTAAAAAAGTTGAAGAAACTATTGGCGAGCTGGAATGATAAAGGATAAAAATTTAATTTTTTATTATTAATCCAGTCCAATTTTCTTTAATAGGTTTTTAAACCTTGGGTCTGAACGAACAGGGTCAATCCATGGAGGTAAATTAACATAACGAAGCCATGAGTCTTTCTTTTTATATGCTTCTTCTGAATATTTAAAACCGAGGTCATTCCTTGTCAATTTAAAGAAGAATTTAAAAGGCAGGTGTAATGAAGAATTTGTTTACAATAATTCCACAAATAATCAACCAAATTTTTAATATCACAGCTCAGAAGGATTATATATTTATCTCCAGCACCTGCATACAAAACAAGTTTATTTTCCTTTACAATAGCACCTGTTGGAAAAACAACATATGGCACATCAACAGGATATTCTTCAT
>CAZWBN010000218.1:0-3247 GCA_964632095.1 uncultured Clostridia bacterium
CTGGACAGTCTGCTGTTTTTTATGATGGTGATATTGTTATTGGAGGCGGTGTAATTAAAGAAGTAAAAGCATAAAAAAATCAATAATTGTCTGTTAATTTCCAATTATGTTAGAATTAAATTGTAAAAATTGAAGATAAAAAAAATTTTATTAATTTTACTTATTTCAGGAACATTTCTTCTTATAATCAATTTTTTGCTTTATCTCACTATCCCAAATTTTCTAAATCCTTATTTTCAAAAAAAATCTTTATCGGATTTAAAAGTAAACTCTCAAAAAATAAATCGAAAATGGGAAAGTCTTTTCTGTAAAATAAAAGAAAAAATAAATGATATTAATATAAAAGATTTAAAAAGCGAAAAAGCTCCAGAAATTCTCAATAAAATACCAATAAATGAAAAATATGAAGGCATCGCTTTTGTTAATTCCAGAAAAGAAATGCTATTGTGGCGAGGAAAAGTTGAAAATCTTGACCAAGAAATTTTCAATTTAACTTCTTCCTGTGTTATTCTTAAAAAGAACAATAAAACTTTCCTTGTTTTCATTTTAAAAAATAATAATAACTACCTTGCTTTTTTTAGAATTCTTTCCTTTAATCCCCAAATTAAGACAATTCATTTAAAAAAATATACCTTTTTTGAAAAAGTAAAAAACTTGCATGTACAATTTTTCTCTTACAAAGAAAAAACTGAGAAAATAAATAAATTTTTTGAAGAAAGGAAAGACATCTATCTAAGCAAACAATTTCATCAAGGAGAAGTATGGTCTATTTCTTTCCCTTTAAGAGGACCTAAGAAAAATCTGCTCGGAGTCGCAACTCTTAATAGTTTCTCCCCCGATTATTATTTATTCCAACTCAGAAAAAAATTGCTTTTTCTTTTCTTTTTAATCTCAATCTATCTATTATGTCCTGTTTTGATTCTTCTAAGCTTATATTATAAAAAACCTTCCAGCCATTTTAAAAGAGCACTTTTATTAATCGGAATAATTTTAAATTTGACTTTCATAAGAACAATTCTCCTTTTTCTCTTCAATTTCAATCAGATAAATAAACTCATTCTGAAAGGAGAACTTATAAAATCATTATTTGATGGTAATTTGAATATTCTTCTTACCTCTTTATATTTATCAGGAATTCTTTACTCAATTATCTATTTTTTCCAGCATAAATCAAACTTTAAATTTCCCAGAAATAGACTAACAAATTTTTTGAATCTAATCCTGATTCCCTTTTCTTCTGTTTTTCTTTTAATTTTATTCTCCCTGTTTATAAAAATTTCAATTAGAATTTCAAATATAACCTTAAATTATATAATTCTTTATTTAAGCTTTATATTTTTACTTTTAGCCATATCAAATACTATTATTCATGCGCATAAATCAATTAGAAATAATTATCAATTAGCTATTTACACAGTTTTGACCCTCTCTTTGTTTTTAATTGCCTGTAAATTGAAAGTCTTTCCTCTCCTTTTATTCATGGCTTCCAGTATTTTTTACCTGCTGCTAATCCTTTATTCTTTCGCTAAACAGAAAATCGGAAAAGAAAAAATCTTTACAGGGGGATTAGTGATATTAACCCTTTTTGTTTATTTAAATATCAATTTTTACGAAAATGAAAAAAAATATAAAATTGTGAATGACATATTAATTCCCAGAGTTCTGGGAGTGGAAGAAAAAGCGAAATCTATTTTAAAAGAATCAATAATAAGACTGGAAAGAAAAAAAGAATTAATAATAGAATATTTCAAAAACCCTGCAAAGGAAAATTTTTCTTTCTATTTATGGAAGATTACTCCCCTTTCAACATATAACTGGAATTCAGGAATTGAGATCTTAGATAATGAAAATAAAGAAATTTCAAGATTCTCATTTAATATGCCCTTTTATTATTTATCAGAATATATCCTGACAGTCTCAACAAACTGGATTTTAACATTTCAGGAAATGCATTTCCTGGGAAAGAAAAGAAAACTTCTAATTGCCTATAGGGACTGGTTTGAAAATAATAATTACTTGGGGAAACTTTTAATTTACCTTTCAATCGACTATGACATGCTTCCCTTCCCATTTAACAAAAATCCTTATAATGAATTGATAAGAACATTCTCTTATTCTTCTGAATATAAGATTTTCAATTTAGCGATTTTAGATTTAAAAGGATTCTTTATTTTCAATCCCGAAAAACTAAATACTGGAATACCTTCTCCATTATTAAGCTCAATAGTTAATTCTTCCAAACCCGTATGGACAATCATGAAAGACCGGGGTAAAAAATATTCGACAGTATACTTTAAAAATAAAGAAAGAATCTATTTGATTTTTTTCCAGAACAAATCTCTAAGGAAACATATTGTGGATTACATAAAGCTTTTCTTGATATATTTTATATTTTTCTTCCTGCTAATTTTTCTCTATCTATTAATAGTAAAAAAAGCTAAAAATCCTTTTCAATCCTTTTCTCGAAAGGTGTATTTATTCTTTTTTATAATTGCAATATTACCTCTTCTCTTTTTCTCTTTCTTTACTCAAAAATTCTTTTCCCGACAGTTTTCAGAACAATTTAGAGAAAAAGCTGAAGCTCATCTGAACATTGCCCAGAGTGTAATGGAAGATTTCGCAGCTTTACAAAAAGAGAGAAGAAAGATGAATGAAATTTTTCCAAATGACCTTGTTCTATGGATAAGCTCCACAATCAATAATGATGTAAATTTATATAGAAAAGGAATACTAATTTCTTCGAGTAAAAGAGAATTATTTGAACTGGGGCTTTTGCCAAGAATTATAAATGGAAAGACTTTTTATAAAATATATTGGGAAAATAAACCGTATGACATAAGGAGAGAAAAAATAGGAGATTTAACCTTTTACACCTTAACAATTCCGACAGTTTTTTCAAATCAAGTTTTTCTTCTTTCACTTCCATTTCCATCAGGCAAAGAAGATATTTCTTCTGCCACTCACGAATTAATTGAATTTCTTATTTTCTCTTCTATTTTTATAGTAGGAATAGCTTTTCTTCTTGCACAATCAATGGGAAGAATAATTTTAAAACCTATAAAAAAACTACTTACTGCCACAAAAGAGGTTTCAAAGGGCAATCTTGAAGTCAAAATAGAACATTATTCAAAGGACGAAATTCAAACATTGATTAATGGTTTTAACATCATGATTGAAAATTTAAAAAAGCAGCAAAAAGAAATTGCTGAAATGAGTAAAAAAGTCGCATGGACAGAAATGGCTCGAA
>CAZWBN010000219.1:0-3234 GCA_964632095.1 uncultured Clostridia bacterium
CTACTTATTTAAACCATGAACCAAAAAGACCAAGAAAATTATTGCTTCACAAGCAGGAAATTAAAAAGCTTATGGGAAGAGTAAAGGAGAGGGGACTTACATTGATTCCAGTGAAGATGTATTTTAATAAAAGAGGACTCGTCAAGGTCGAGCTTGCTCTTGCAAAAGGCAAAAAAGCCTATCAGAAAAGAGAAGCCTTAAGGGAAAGGGACCGCCGTCGTGAAATGGAAGCAGAATTAAAGAGATATAAATTTTAAGCTCTCCTTAAAACTCTTAAAATCTTTATTGTTCAATAAAGAGCATGTAAAATTAAAGCAGTCTTTTCTCGCCTTCAATCTTCTTTATATCAGAAATGTCCTGAGTAACTTCCAGACAGCCAAGATACTCTCCTTTTTCATTACGAACAGGAAAATAGCGAATATAAATAAGTCGTCCTTGAAAATTAATCCAGAACTCAGCAACTTCTCTTTTTCCTTTCTTAAAATCCTCGAGTATCTGGTTTACTACATGAATACTTTTCTGAGGATGACATTGTTGGATTTTTCGCCCTATTATTGCCTTAGTTCTTGTGAAAATTCTTTCTTTTGACCGACTGAAATAGCGGACTGTATCATCTTTATCCACAAAAGTAATGTCAACAGGAAGGGTATTAAAAATTGCTTCTATTTCCTCTGGAGATAAATCTCCTGTTTCAAAATTTATTAAAAGGCCTTTCTCTTCCCTTGAAATTGGTTTTTTCTCTCCTTCAGGAGACCAAAATCCTGGCCGAGGAGTAAAACAGCAATAGCCGAGTTCATCAAATTGTTTTCTTATTTCAAGCCATTCATTCTCATTTATTACATTTAAGGCGGTTGGGAAAAGAATTTTATTTTCTTTCTGGAAATGATTTGAGAGCATTTCCGCAAGAGCGATTGCACTTTCTTCTAATTTTTCTATAAAATCTTCAAACGATAGCTGTTTATAATCGTCGAGAAGTTTATAGATACTTTTTTTGATTTCTCTTATCTTGTCATGCTCCATCCACATTATAGCAGGAGGCTGGGTAATTCCATGTTTTTCGAGATAGGGAAAAAGAACATTTTCTTCCTTTTCATAATGACTTTCAGAACTTTTAAAATGTTCAATGATGTGCATTAAATGCTTCTTCTTTTCATCAGAAGACTCAAAATCTTTCATTGTTTTTAACTTATTGAGAATATTTTTTAATTCTTCAGAAAATTTAAGCAGAATTTTATGTTCTTCCATTAAGGTGTGTATTGGATGACCTTCCGGAGCCAGGGATTTCTCCTTTTCTAAAGATTCTTGGAATAAAGCTAAATGGACATCACAGAGTTTATGAATTTCTTCTCTTGGCATCCCTTCTTTTATAAGTTCCTCCTCTACTCGGGCTATTTCATCAGGAGTAATTTGCTTAAGGAGTTCTTTGAATTCTTTCTTAATTAACTCGGGACTTTCTCCTTCGTGCAACCTTTTTATCAATTTTTTTAAAAATCTCTTTTTTTGATAATGATTCAGTCATTTTTCCTCCTATTTGTTTGATTTATTTTTTATTTTTGGTTCATTATTTTCGCAATCAAGCTTTAAATCTGAAAGAGCAAGGGGCTTGTCAGTTAAAAGACAGTGGTGAGGTTTTTTGCTTCCTGGATGGGCGTTCTTTTTAAAATAACGGCATACAATACACATTCTTGCAGTGTTTATAACTCTGTTTTGACTTAATTTCAAAATAAAAATACGTCCATCCTTTGGAGATGCTCTCTTTAATAACAATTTCTTTTTAACAAGAGCTTTTACAGCATCGCTCACAGTTGCACGGGTAAGACTGAATTCTTCTGCTAAATTGCTCACCGTGCAGAAATAAGCCTTATGATTATTTAAATAAAGGAGAAATTGAATTTGAATGGGACTTAATTTAAATTTCTTTGCTTTCTCCCATAAAAGGATTCTAAAAATCTGTGAGATTCTCTCCAGACTGAAAGCAATTTTTTCATTTATATTTGAGGCATTTACTTTTGTTTTAGTATTTATTTTCATTTGTCTCCCATCAATTGGTTAGGACTCCTAATTATATAAAAAATATCTATTTTATCAAGAATTTAATTTTGGAATCGAAAATGGGAAAACTGGAAGATGAATCAGGAATAAAAAGATAATAAAGCGACAATAAACGACAATAAATGACATAATAAGAAAAATGTTGATTTTAGAATCTCTCGGGAATAGGATATTAAGCTAAGGAGGGAGGTTTTTGATAGTTAGAAAAGAGGATAGACAAAGAGTAAGTAAAAAATATGGTAAATTGTGAAATGTAGAATGTGAGGGATGGAAAGTAATGAGAATTTTGGTGCAAAATTAAAAATAAAAATTTATAAAAATGTCGAAATTCTTTACAATATATTAAAAATTTGATATTTAAGAAAGATGTTGAAGGGAATGGATGTAGAAGCGGAGAATCGGCAAAGAAAGATTAATAAACTATTTCGTTGCAGGAATTAGAGGCAGAAGTAGAAGTTTATATTAAAAATGAAAAGTTGCGAAATACCCTAAATGGCGGTAGCCTACCTTTTTGAGTTTATTGAGTTTTTTGAATTAACGATTTCCGATTTCCGAAATAGACATTTCACATTTTACATTTCACAATTTACCAAGTAGAATAACGATTTTCGATTAGTCATGGTGATTTACAGGGTGATTATTTTATGTTAAAAGAGGTTAAGGATGGCTCTCAATAGACATTATGACAAGAGAAAGATAAAAGATATAGCTAAAAAATATAATTTGGAATTAGTTTTATTGTTTGGTTCTTCTGCTTCTGGAAATATAAATGCTGGAAGTGATATTGACATAGCAGTTTATGGGAAACATATTCTCTCCGAGAAAGAAAAGGTTGCTCTAATTTTAGAATTTTCTAATATTTTTCATACAGATAGAATAGATATTGTAGACATAAAAAAAGCATCTCCTTTATTAAAAAAAGAAATCTTCAAATGTTACACAATTCTATATAAAAAGACATCTCTGCTTCTCTATCAACTCGAGCTTGTCAGTATCTATGAATATAAGGAATCCGAAATACTCTATCAAATACAGCGAGAGAGACTTCAGGAATTTATTCAATGATTGACAAAACATTCGTGGAAACAAAATTATTTTATATTCAATCTTATTTCACTGAATTAGAGAAAATTTTGAATTATTCCAATCAGGAAATAAAAAAAGATTTTCTGAAATTACGAG
>CAZWBN010000220.1:0-3227 GCA_964632095.1 uncultured Clostridia bacterium
CACATTGCTTAAAAAAACAATTAAAAATCGGGAGAAGGAGTTTTTGCCTTTGATTTAAATAAAAAACGAATTTTGCTATAATAAATTTTCAATTTTTTAAAAGGAGTAAAAAATGATTGAGATTAAACTGACGGATAAGCAATATGAGGATTTGATTAAGCTTGTATATTTAGGCACCTGGATGATTAACGGGATTAGGACACCGGATAATCTAATCGAAAAATATGAGGATTTAGCTCATCATATATATTCACATGCGAAGAAAGAAATTCGAGACAAATATTTTGAATTCGATGAAGAATCAAAAAGACTCATTCCAAAAAGAGAATTTGAAGAGGACCCTGAACTGGATGATATTATAGATGACTATAATGAAGAAATCTTCTGGAATGAATTGATATTTCGCCTTGCTGGACGAGATTTACTGAGAAAATATGGGGTAGATGCTATAAGAAATATGAGCATAGAAGAAAGAGCAGAAAAAGAATATCCTTTATTACAAATGTATGAAGAGGAGTTCATAAAGAACGGGATTAAGAATTTAGAAATTAGGAGAACTAATTAATTACTCTTCTTGAGCCAATCTTTTCAAACTTTTCAAGAGGTTTTTATATCTTAAAGGTTTTCTAAAAAATTCTGATATCCCAAATTCAGTGAAACTTTTCTCAATCTCCTCTCCTGATATTACAATAACTTTAATATCCATATTCCTTTTTCTAATTTTTTTAATCAGTTCTAATCCATCCATTTTTGGCATTTTATTATCTGTTATAAGCAAATCAAATTTTTTATATTGGAGAAGTTTAAAAGCTTCTTTTCCATTGCTTGCACATTCCACTTCGTAGCCACTTGTTCTTAGAACATCATTAAGAAAGTTTCTTATTTGTTTATCATCATCTACTATTAGTACCTTCTTCATTTGAAGTCCTCCTCTTCTGATTATTTTATAAATACAACTATAAGTTGTATTTGTCAAGGGCATTTTTCACAACTAATGGTTTATAGATTAAATGCGAAATAAATAGTAGTATTAAAAGTTAATTTTAATATGAAAAATTCGTGGAATAAAAAACTGGGTGAAAAAATAAAGGAATTAAGAAAATCCCGAGGAGTTTCCCAAATGGAGATGGCAGAAAATCTCGGAATTTCATATCAGCAAATTCAGAAATACGAAAAAGGTAAAAGTTCTCTTTCAGCTTATAGGCTTTACCAAATAGCTTCTTTTTTAAATATCCCTGTTTCCTTTTTTTTCGAAGAGGAAGAGGATTTGATTTCAGAAGAAAAGGAAAGATATAAAGTATCCCCTTTATTGAATAAAGAAGAAAAAAATTTGCTAAAAAAATTTAGAAAGATAAAAAATAGAAAAGTTCATCAAACAATTATAAAGCTGTTAGAAACCATAGCAGAGTTAGAAGAGAAAAAGACCTCTTAATTCAGCCGAATATTTTTGAGACAAATCACACAGTTTGCCTGATGCTTTTAAAGATAGCGATGCTTAATGCACCCAGACCTAAAATTATCGTAATCAACTTAATTATCCACCCAATGTAAGGGACATTATATAAAACCGTAAAAATCGCCATTCCAAGAACTAATGCCCATAATGAAAATTCTCCTCTTTTTCTCAGTATCTCTTCTCCGATTACCAGACTCACAAAGATTTTCCCTGTATAGAGGAATAAGAAATAAAACAAAAAGAGAATCAATGATACAGGAATACCGATCACTGTTATTGCAATTAAAACAGAAGCTACTGGCAAGCAAATTAAAACCACAAATCCAATTCCCAGACTTTTCCAGTATTGTCTGATTTGCTCGGTTGTAACTGTTGAGAGTTTCGGGAAAAGCTTAATCAATAAAATTCCAACTATTATAGCTCCTATCATGAACAGAAATTTGAAAGTATAAAATTTCCAGCTCACCCATTTACTTTTTCTTTTCTTATAGGGAAGTTTCTCAACTTTACCCTCTATGACTGCACCTTCCTTTTTTTCAAACTTTGTTGCACTGTATTTAAGATTTTTATGGATTACAGCCGACTCATACAGGATAATCTGTTCAGCTCTAATTGTAGGCTTGCTGATTTTTCCAGCGATTTCAATGGTCTGAGCATTTATTTTAGTCTCACCAAGAATTTTCCCATTGATAGTAATTGTTCCCCCAGCAATTAGAGCATCTCTTTCAACAATTGCATTACTTGTTAAAGTAATATTACTTCCCATAGCAGTGAGGCTTTTATTAATTTTTCCATTGATAGTAACTGATGCACACCAGATACGCACATCATCACCTGCAATTCCATTTAATATAAAAGAATTTCCTCCTCCAATAATATCGCCTTTTACCTCTCCATTAATTATTATTGTGCTTCCTCCAAAAAATAAATCTCCTGTTACCACTCCATCTATTGTTATAGTGCCAGCACCAACGAATAAATCGCCTTCTATAACCTCATCCTTTGAAACATAAATAGAATTTCCTCCTTTAGCTGTAATTGCAAGGGAATTTGCGGTTAACATAAAGATTAAGATTAAAATCGAGATAGTCAAAATAATAATTTTTTTAATCATTTTATTTCCTCCTTAATTTTAAATTTTTCAATTAGGTAACCGATTAGGTTTATAAAGAGAAATGTGACCAAGAAAATTTGCCCAATAATAATTTTATTAATTGAATCTAAGAGAAAAATCTTTTTCAATAAAAATGAAACTGATGAGAAAATAAAAGAGACAGGAGTAAAAATATAGGATAGGATACGACGAAAAACAAAGGTGGATTTTATATATTTAATAATAAAATAAGGAGCTAATACTCCAATAATTATGGAAAACCCGTAAACTAAATAATGCCATAGTATCTTCTCTTTTCTGTAATAAGGTTCCCTGGTAGCTATTTTCTCCATTATAGCCGTGGTCAGATCCGGAATTTTGTAATCAACTTCAAAAGATTTTTTTATTTTTAAATTTTCCAGTTTTAAACTTTCTACTATTTTACGACATTTTTCACATTCTTTAAGGTGAGAGATTACTTCTTTTCTTTCTCTTGGATTTAATTCATTGTCCAGAAATAAAGAATATATTTTTTCATTAAAACATTTCATTGTTTCCTCCTGTAATTACCAGTTTTTTTCTTAATTCCTGCTTACCTCTGAAAATTAAACTTGCAACAGTATTTCTTGGTATATTTAAAATTTCAGCTATCTGTTCATATGAGAAGTCATGATAATA
>CAZWBN010000221.1:0-3224 GCA_964632095.1 uncultured Clostridia bacterium
ATTTGACATTTTTTGTTGTTATAAGTCGTCTTTTCGGAAAATTTTATTGAGTTTTTTAAAAATAAAACTTGTGAGAAATAAGGGTTAAAGTATTAGATTGCTCCTCTAAAAGATTACTTCTTTCTGCTTAGGTAAAGTTTCATTTCAGTGAAGTCAAAAGTTAAAGCATAATTTCGGAAGAATGCATGTGAAATTATTCCTCCTATATGAAAACCAAAAATTTTTTCAAGAGGAGATTTCTTTCCTCTTCCAGGGACAAACAAACCTCGTATATTTTTTTCTTTCGCCTCTCCTAAAGAGAGCTCTTCCACAATAAAAGGAATAACTTTTACTCTTCCTCCTCCACCTATTCCTTCACCTGCTTTATCTTCTAACAATTTTATTCCAGCTTCCTCAATTGTGGCCTTCGGGCATGTAAATCCTCCACCAGCTAAGCCAGTATCTATAAGAAAAAGCATTGGTTTACTTTTGTTAATCGTGCCCCATGCAAACATGAAGTGATCACCTGCCATCCAAAATGGAATAATTATATATTTTTTTTCTTTTGCTTCTTTCTTTAATCGCTTTAAATTTTCTTCTGTTTTTCTTGCTAAAATTAATTTTCCTTCTGGATAATTCAGAGTAGAAATGAAGTGGTAAAGTAAAACAGTTCCTATTATACCATCCATACGAAGATTTTTGAAAATTGGTTTTGAAAATTGACGAACATTCATTATATGAATAGGGACATTTTTAACCAAGAAATCACCAAGTATTAAAGAATCAATCTTGCCCTGTTCGTAGGGTGCTTTTTTACC
Source organism: uncultured Clostridia bacterium (assembly GCA_964632095.1). GTDB lineage: Bacteria > Acidobacteriota > Aminicenantia > JdFR-78 > JdFR-78 > JdFR-78. The sequence continues at coordinate 798 of CAZWBN010000221.1, forward strand.
GCCTGCAAAAGTTCCTGTTTCAGTACCAAATTTCTGAGCACCAATCGCTTTCGCAAATTCAGAATCTAATACTAACTCGCTTCCTCCTGTATCAATAATAAAATTTACTTTTTCCCTTCCATTAACTCTAACTTGAACAACTGGGAGAGGATCAGTAATAATAAAATTCAAAGCTGTAATATCAGTTTTACTTTCAATTTGATAGGGTGTTAGGTCTTTAAAACTTTCAAGCTTTTTTGCAACTACTTCTCTTCCAATATTTCGAAATAGAGATGCCGCTTTTTGGAAATCATTTTGCCGATAATATACCTCAGCTAATAAAGATTTTGGTTTTCTCTCATTCGGTCGAAGTTCAATTGCTTTCTTTAACCATTTCTCTGCTTCATTTAAGTGATTCGAAAAAAGCGAAATTTCTCCCAATTTTAGGATTATATGAAAATTTTTAGGTTTTTTTGCCAATATTTCTTTATAGACTTTTTTTGCTCGCTCAAATTTTCCTGCTTTGAATAATCCATTGGCTAATTCAATATTACTTTGCTCCGCATTAATCCTTATGCATGTCAATAAAATAAATCCTATAATAAAGAAAAATATATAATAAGAAGTTCTAACTATTCTCATGAATGAACCTCCTCTCATATCCTAAAACCTTAAAATTTTAATTTTCGTTTCACATTTGTCCTTCATAAATAAGTTGCTATTTCCGAGAAATTTATTGGATTTTTTTGAAAAAATGAGATTTATTGAGATTCTATAGATTTTTTTCATTATTCCTTCCCTAACCTTTTACGAGAAACACCTTTTTACTTTCTCGAGCAGGACAGGCTCCATTCCAACTGCAATATAACTGGTAAATATCTTGAAGGGTTGTATTTCAAAAAAATCGATTTTCCTGTAAAATAAAATTGAATGGATAAATTTGAGGGATTGATTTTTGATTTAGATGGAACCATTGTAGATTCCCATTTTCTGACCACGAATTTCCTTGCTTGCGTTTTAAAAAAATTCGGGAATTTAGAATTTTCCGAAAATGAGATAAGCAGTTTGTTTGGACCTTCTGAAAGAATGATTTTTAGAAAATTTATTAGCTCCCAGAAAATAGATGAATGTTATGTGGAATATTTTAATCTTTTTAAGAAAAATATGAATAAAATTAACCTTTTTGAAGGATTCCCAGAGATTCTTGGCTTTTTAAATTCAATAGGCAAAAAATTAGCTATTTTTACCGGCAGGGGGAGAGAGTTAACCCTTTACATTTTAGAACAAAAGAAATTATTAAAATATTTTAAGATAATCGTTACAAGCGAGGATATTGAAAGACATAAACCTCAACCTGATGGTGTTTTAAAAATTTGTCATTATTTTGGCTTGCCTCCTTCAAAAATTTTGCATATAGGAGATTCGCCTTTAGATATTACCTCCGGGAAGAGAGCAGGAGTCTTTACCGGAGCAGCTCTATGGGGAAGCAGAAATAGAGAAGCTGTAAAAGAAGCAAGACCTGATTATATTTTTCACCATCCTGAGGAAATTAAGAGGTTATTTTATGAGTAAAATTAAACTTTTACCCGATGAATTGTCTAAAAAAATTGCTGCTGGAGAAGTAATCGAAAGACCTTTTTCTGTTGTAAAAGAACTGGTTGAGAACTCAATAGATGCAGGAGCAACAAAAATAAAAATTGAGCTTTCTAAGGGAGGAAAGAGCTTAATTAAAGTAATTGATAATGGTGAAGGGATGACAAGAGAAGATGCAAAATTAGCTTTTCACCGTCATTCAACGAGTAAAATTTCCAATGAATTTGACCTCAGCAGGATTAAAACTCTGGGTTTTAGAGGAGAAGCCTTACCAAGTATTGCTGCTGTCTCAAAGGTAACCCTTATGACACGAGCAAAAATTGAAGACACAGGAACTCTTATGGAACTCGAAGCTGGAAAAGAAATAAAAATTTTAGATAGTGCTCATCCTGTAGGAACTACAGTAGAAGTGAGGGAACTTTTTTATAATCTTCCTGCAAGGAAGAAATTTATGAGAAGTGAGCAAACCGAGCTTAATTTAATTATTAAATATTTAACTCAACTCGCCCTCAGTTACCCATCCATTCAATTTACTCTTTTTAATGAAGGAAAATTGATTTTTTCCTATCCTCCAGTAGCTAACTTGAAGGAAAGAATATATCAAGTATATGGGAATTCATTACTTGAGCAGTTATTCGAAATAAACTGTAAACAGGAGAAATTACATTTAGAGGGTTTTTTCTCCTGCCCCCCTAATGGACGTCCAAATAAGGCTCTTCAATTTTTCTTTGTAAATAGAAGACCGGTCAGGGATAAAATTATTTCTTCAGCTGTAAATCAAGCATATAGCCCTTTTCTTGAGAAGGACATTTTTCCTGTTGCTTTCCTTTTTTTAAATCTTCCCTATGAGGATGT
>CAZWBN010000222.1:0-3224 GCA_964632095.1 uncultured Clostridia bacterium
GAACCTGGATTGAAATGGACATTATCTCCTCCAATAACATAATAATTCTTCTCCTCTATATCATACATAATGATTTCTGAAGGAGCAGAAGCAATAGCTTTCTCCACCAATGCCTGGGGAATCTTAACTATCTTTGATGAAAAGTCAACTTTTGCCCCAGCATCATGAAGCAATTTTAACGCCTCTTCATTTTCAACAAATACCCCTTTTTTCTCCAAAATGTAATAGGCTTCATCCACTATTTTTTTAATTAATTCTTCTTTTAATAATTTAATTTTAGGTTTAATGCTTTCAATCATTGCTCCTCCTTCCGAAAAGGACAATTTTTCATTCCACATTCTGCACACATATTTTTTTTACTTTCTTGGATTGGTTCAGCATAAAAATTTATTCTAAAAGAAATTGACTTCCTTGGTTCCATCATATAAGAATTTTTAAGTTTCACACCAATTCTTTCGCCCGGGAGGATTTTAAAGACAAAGGCTTGTTCTTCAATATTCCATTTTCCATAACCTGGGCTGAATCGTTTGCTTGGCCAAAATCCCATCTTTCTCGCCTCTTCGGAAATAATTCTATCAAGCTGGCAAGCAACCTGCTCAACAGCTTCTGAACCATAGGCATCATAGATTAGTCCCTTTAACATCTGATTTTCCTTCATTAACTCAGAACCCCTTCTCTCAAGTTCGGGTCCTATAGTGCAAATAGCCAGAGCTACCCTTTTGGCATTTTCAAAAATTGGATGATGATTTGTTTCTTCATAATCAATTATTCTGTATATACCTCTTGGTTTAATAAGTCTTTTTATTTTAGGAATTTCTTTTAGAATGATCTCTCTTAATTCTTCTTTTTTAGAAGATTTCTTTTTCTTTAAACCAAGGATTCTAATAAGGTCATCGGGATTAACATCCACTTTGAATTCATTTATTTCAATTACATCCATTATCTATTTATTAAAGCCTTTGCTATTTTAACAGCCTCCATTGCATTCTCTCCATAACCATCTGCTCCAATCCTTTCTGCCCATTCCTTTGTTACAGGAGCACCTCCAACCATTACTTTAATCTTCCCCTTTAAAGACCTTGTTTTTAACATATCAACAACCTTTTTCTGACCTATCATTGTAGTGGTTAAAAGAGCAGAAAGACAGATTATATTCGCATTTTCCTGCACCGCTTTATCAATGAACATATTCAATGGAACATCTGCTCCCAAATCTATTATCTCAAATCCATTTGCGGTAAGCATTGCCGCAACTAAATTCTTCCCAATATCATGAATATCTCCTTCAACTGTTCCAATAATAACCTTTCCTTCTGTTATACGCTTATCACCTGATTTAATGAGTTCGGGTTCGAGAATGGACATTGCGGATTTCATACATTCTGCACTTGTCAATAATTCAGGAAGAAAATATTCTCCTTCCTCCCATAGTCTCCCAACTTCTTGAATTCCTGGTACATAGCCCTTATTTATAACCTCATTTAAATCAAGCCCCTGAGCGATTGCTTCACGAGCTAATTGCTCAGCCTTTTCTTTATTTCCTTCAATAATAGAACCTTTCATTTGTTCCAATAAATCTTCTACTCTCATCCTCAACTCCCACTTTTTAATTTTTCTTAAATAGAATAATATTTAGAAATTGAAAAATCAATATTTTTATTTTATTTCTCAGATTTCAAAACCGAGTAGAATTTAATATTCTTCTCCTCCAATATTGTTCCGAGCACTTTTTGAAGCTTCGCCAGAGATAAATTATAATCAATTATAGCTCTTAATTCTAAAGATAACTGATTTGCTAAATCTCTCTGATATTGTAAAACCTGGAAATTTGTGCTTAAACCCACACTTAATTTCTTTTCTTCTGCCTCAAGTTTTTTCTCGGCTAATTCTCTGGATTTTCTATATGCTTCAACTTTTTTTCTATTTGTCTCAACTTCCCTAAGAGCATTTCTAACTTCAAGATAAATTGATTGTTCCAAATTTTTTAATTGAAGCTGAGCCTGTTCAAGAGCAATTTTCGCTTTCACAAAATTTGCCCTTGAAATTAAATTGCTTATTGGAATATTTAAATCAAGTCTAACTGACCAGTTTTTATATTTAAGCTTGAATGCCTCGTTCACTGCTTCGTTTTTTCCACCTTTTATCCTATCAACTATAATTCCTGTAAAAGGATTATTATTTAGATAAATAAGCCTATCTCCTGAGAGCCCCGGGCTCCAGAAAGAAGCAACCAAATTCAAGGAAGGAAGAAGTTGATTTTTTGCATATTTAAAATCCAAGTCCTTATTTTCAATATCTATTTTCCACTGTTCAAGCTCCGGTCTTTTTTCAAATGCAATTTTTAAAGCCTCTTCCAGGCTGATGTCTTTCTTTTCAAAGGTTGGTTTATCAGTAGGGATTATTTTATAATCCCATCCAAGGTTAGGAAGATTCATTAATTTCTTTAATAAATCCTCTGCGCTTTTAACATTCGCTTCTGCCTGTAGAATATCAGCTTCTCTACTCGCAACTTCTGCCTCTGCGCTCAATATCTCAATCGGGGCTTTTGTTCCAACCTCAACTTCTCTTCTTGTTTTCTCTAATAACTGGCGTGCCCACTCAAGAGCTTTTTGTTTTACTTTTAAATTCTCAATATTATAGACATAGTTCCAGTATGCTTCTTCAACTTGATAAACCAAATCAATCAGTGTTGCTCTTAGCTGTTTAAGGGATTTTTGATAATTATTTTGAGCTATAAGAATCTGTCTTCTGCTAATGTTAAATCCAAAATCTTTAAGCAAGGGCTGAGTGAATTCAAACCTTAAAGTGCTCGAGTAATAGGGGTTGACACTCTGAAAAGCTCTTGTTGTGTCTTCAGAATAACCTGTAAGAGTAAGTGTATAATTTCCTCCTGTTGGGAGTTGATGACTTATACCAAAATTATAAATATCCGAATCTGTTTCAACAGGTTTTGCTCCTTCCAGCCACCATGTTGAAGGCTGCTTTGTTCTACGAAGATTATAACCCAAACTAAATTGAGGCATAAAGAACTCTTTTGCCTGAGCTACCTCAATGTCCGCTAATTCGGGATTGTAAATTTGAACAGCTAAATCAAGGTTGTTTTCAAGAGCAGAAGCTATACAGTCCTGCAAAGAAAAATGAAGCTTCTTTGTTTGCTGCCTGTTCCCAGTTTGGGCAAAAACAAATGAAAAACAAAGAAAGAGAATTAAAACTGCTGAATATCT
>CAZWBN010000223.1:0-1125 GCA_964632095.1 uncultured Clostridia bacterium
TTTAAAAATTCTATAGTCATGAGGTGGTTTTTATCTTTATCAGTAGCTAATGCTTCAGTATATTTAGCTATACCTTCATTTAAAAAGGAGGTTGAGCTATTGGACCAATTTGAATTAATTAGGGTATGGGTATTTTCATGAACCGCTAAGCCATAGTTTAATAAGTCTTCTAAATACACCATAAATGCTCCGTCCAAACTTGCTAAACCCACTCCCCAGTGATGAGTGTAAAAAAGCTTTGAGTCAAAATCACGGAAATATACAGTGAATTGTTTTTTCCATGTTAATTTTTCTTCTTTAAAAACTCTGAAAAGAAAATCAAGGGACTTTTCATTGAGCTGAACTATCTTCTCCATTTTCTTTAAAGGAATAACCTCTTTTCGGAAACGAACTAAAAAATTATCTGTCTCAACTTTGTCAAAATTCCCTTTTATTTTTAATTTAATTCTTGAAATAAGTTCTACAGATTTAGGTTTGCCCGATTTTTTCCATTTCTCGAATACCCGTTCTCCACCGAGACCTGCACTGTCTAAAATATTTATGGCTGAATTCTTTGCTATGGTAATTACTGGAATATCAGGAATATCTGACACTTTCTCATAATTAACAAGTAAAAATGGATATTTTGTTTTACATGAGAAGAGAATGGCTGCGGAAGCTTTTCGTGATGCAGCCTCAGATATACGTTTCTCCAAGGGTATAGTATCTTTTAACTTAGATTCTATGGCATCTGGAAAATCATAACAAAACATAACTACTTTCCCAGAAACATCAATTTCTCCATAAGTATAATCATTCCTTCTACCAATATAGCTGTTCCATACATTCTCTTTAACAATTCCATTTCCAATAAAAACAATCGGAGCATCTACCTCGATATCTTTATTATAGTTTCCTGTGCCCAAAGGAGCTCGGGGAAAACTCCGACTGACTACTGGCATGAATGGTATTTTTTGTCTTGAGCCTCCTTGTAGATAAAGATAACAACTTGCAAAGGACAATTCTGTAGCTGGTTGATAATAGTAAGAAACCCTTGGTCCCTGAGCCCAAATTTCATTTAAAATAAAAAACATGAAAAACAGAAAACATGCCAAATGAGTAAATTTATAAGTCTTCATTTCTTTC
>CAZWBN010000223.1:1225-3218 GCA_964632095.1 uncultured Clostridia bacterium
TCAACTCTTTCTGTTCAGATTTTAAGCTGATGGTAACTGCTATATTTTTTATTGTCTTCTTGTATTCTGGATTTAAAAGCGAAAGAGTAAAAAGTAATATCAAATAAAAAAGCACACTAAGAATACCAATAAGAACCAAATCTACATATAATGCTAATCCCCGCCTCACAAAATAAGTATTTTTTATTTTTGTTTTTAAATTAATAATTTTTGTCTTTCTCATTCTTTATTCTCTTATAATAGTAATTTTTAAATAAAAAATCTATTTTTAACTTTCTTTTTTGAGAATAATTCTAAAACTTTTGCCATCAAATTCAATAACACATGATGGAAAAATATAAGTGTGAGGCAATCCCTTTCTTCTCTTCTGCCTGTGAAGAGTTATTGGGCTTGTATCTTTTGATATGGCGAGGACTTTTTCTGTTTGAAGCTCTCTGGAATAAATAAAATCTTCAAAAGAAATGCCCGGCTGTGTAGCAAGAAAAAAGAGTTTCTTGAAATCTCTTCCCAAAATTTCATACGCAGTAAGCATCCATAGTAAACCCCAAGTATGATTATTCCCTATGCTCTTTTGGGCATAAATATAATGTTTGAGCAAATTGTCATGCTTTAACATAGGAAATTTTTCAAGAATAGGCTTAATAGATATCAATTGACATAGCTCTGCAATCCCTTCATTCAAATAATTTGATATAAAATAATAATAAATTATTCTGTCTTCCGAGTATGCCCTTTTCCAGTAACGCTTGTGTATATAGTGAAAAGTATGTGCTACTTCATGAGGTATATTCGATACCAACATAATTATTGGACAACCTATATCATAGGCTTCTGTAAACCGCTTTATCCTCTCTTCCCATGTTTTAAGGCTATAGATGAATCTATTAAGTGGCCATGTAGCAACACCCTCTGAAAGTTGAATTCCATTTTCCCTAACCCATGTATCTCCAATAGCTTCAAATAACTCACAAATCCGTGAAGGCGAATTATTTTTAAGAAATTGCTCTGCCGATTCATTTAGAGGTAAAAGAAATTGAGGATATTCAATCCAGGGCACACCTCCAGATGTAGTCCCATCTATTTCTCCAAACCTCAAAATCCCTGGTTTAATATCAGGTAAAAAACCTAAAATTGGCTCCCAAAAGGAAATAAAATAATCTCTTATGGAAAAATACTTGTTTGCATTTTCATCATAAAACCATTTTTCATTAAGGAAAAAAAGGCTTGCTTTCTTTAACCATTGCGCGCCTTCTTCATATGCTGAGAGAATAATTCCAATTTGATCTATAAAAGAAGAGTCTATCTCTTCTATTTCTTTTAAAATTTTCTTATACTTTTCTTCCAATCTTCTTTTGTAGAAATCAAGCTGATAAAAGAGGTAAGCAGGATGACTCCATTCTTCTTTTTTGAAATATTTTGTGTTTATGAATCTTTTATTATAACTACTCAAACCTGCAATCAAATTAGCGAGTTTCGTAGTATCTATCTTTTCACCTCTTGCGGAAAGATAATACTCAACAAAATCCCAAATATTTGTTACATAGGTTTTGCCGTGTTTAAAAAGAGAATAAAATTTCTTCAGAACTTCGGGATTATTGCTAAGTTGTTCTTCCACTGATTGAAAGAAATTGATTTTAGCTTCTTTGTAACCAGGATAAGGATACACTCCAAGCCAGATAAGATGCATTTTATATAATTCTCTAAAAACATCAGAGCCGATGTCAAATACGAAAGGTTTAATATGGAGTTTCTCACAATTTTCCAAATATGTTTTGCGAATGTTTTCAAGAGTGAATCCTTTATACTTCCTAAAAGTATTGATATTAGCTGGAACTGTATAAATCTCTGAACGAGGTAATCGTATCTCAAGCTGATTCAATCGAAATCTTGCTTTTTCTGTGGATTGATTGTAAACAGTCGTACTTAGCCCTAAGCATATTAAGACTATAAAAAATACTAACTTTTTAAAAAATATTCCTTTCATAAAAAACCT
>CAZWBN010000224.1:0-3179 GCA_964632095.1 uncultured Clostridia bacterium
ACTTAAAAGATTTGCAATTTGACTTGCTTTATTTCGTATGCTATATAGGGAAAGAATTAGTCTAAATGCGATATAAAAAATATAAATGGATAATTAAAAATTGGGAAATAGTAGCAGTAGTAAGTGCAAGCTTTATTGGTTTAATCCTTCATGCCTTAGGCATAATTCACGAAACTACCCTGCTTATTTCTTTGATTCTTTTTCTTCTTTGTCTTTATGTTCTTAGGGATATTTCGTTTGAGACTCAAAATGAGGAGCAAACTCGGGAAATATTTGAACGGATTAAAAGCATTGAAGCACGCCTTAAAAAATCAGAAATAGAGCTCGTCACCCCTGAAGTGGTTATCTCAGCGGTAAATGAACTTTATTCTAAGAACAAGGGCGAGGTCTGGCTTTTTAATATGTGTATGAAGATGTATAGCAAAAAGGATTTATTTGAAAGAGTACTTAAGCCAGTAATTGAGAATCCAAATGCTACAGAAATTCAATTTATAGTTCATATCTCAGAAAAGGAAACATGGGAAAAGGATTTTCAACCCCTATTGGATAAATGTAAGAATAGAGATAAAGTTTTACCACCTATATTTTCTGATATTAAAGAGCCTTTTGCTTTTCAGATGGTTCGAATAGGTCGTGAAAAAGATATTAGAGAAGCTCTGCTCGCTATATGGGGGGAACCTTTTATGGCTGAATTAGGGGCTGATAGAAGAGAGTATCCTGTTCGACACCCTCGCTATGTATTTCATATAAAAAGCCATTCTGAATTGATTCCTCGACTAAAAGAGCTATTTATGAGATATAAATTGACCCACTCGTAGTGTTTATTTTCATGTCAATTTCAATTAATGGGAGATAATGAGTCCTTTATTTTTATTAATGTTATAATAAAATAGAAACCGAAATGAGTTCCAAGGATAAGAAGGAATTTGCTAAACAACTTATTTCATTGTTAAAAGCTCATTATCCGAATTCTAAAATTGCCCTAAATTTTACAAATAGCTGGGAATTACTTGTTGCAGTTGTTTTATCTGCTCAATGTACAGATGAAAGGGTAAACCAGGTAACCAGAAACTTATTTAAAAAGTATAAGACAATTGAGGATTATGCAAAAGCAAATTTAAGAGAATTTAAGCAGGACATAAAATCAACGGGATTTTACCGGAATAAAGCCAAATTGGATTAAGTGACAAGAATGACCCAATTAAAATTGAAAAGGATTTAATGGAAATTTTTGATAGAAAAGATTGGTTCAAACTAACATATATGCTCATAGATCACGGAAGAGAAATTTGTGAGGCAAAAAAACCTCGATGTGATAGATGTTTTTTAAATGAAATCTGTCCTTCAGCTTTTCAATTTCCCCACTTTGAAAAATCATAATTTAATAGATTTTTGTTTCAAAAGATAGTAAGTGGGTACGATAGATATAATAAAGAGGGGGACAATATAGCCGAGAATAGTTGGAAGTAACCCCATATAATTATTTTCAAGGGGAATTTGCAATGGAGCAAGAAAACTTATATCAAAATATATGAACGAATATAATAAAAATCCCAAAAAACCTGCTAAGTAGCTTCCTCTGAGCTTTTTATATAAAATTGTGAAAGAAGCGACAGTTGTAAATGTAGCAATAACAATTTCCATTAGGATTCGATGGGATTGAATTATTCCATCATAACCATAAAAAACATATGGAATCGCAAGGGGCATTAAGAAAATAAAGATAAATTTAAATTGATTTTTTACAATAAAGTAAATGGAGAAAATTAAAAAAAGAGAAGGAAAAAGAACAGAGAAGATAGGGGAAATATATGCACCTGCGAAAAATAACAGGTGAAGCATTAAAACATTACAGAATCCTAACCAGGATATTGTCCATGCAGGAAAAGCTCTAAGAAGCCCGTAAATGGAAATCCCTATTATTAATGCCCAGAAGAGTCCAAATAAATAGGAAGTTGAATTAATAAAATTCAGCTCCAATAGTAAAATCAGAATAGAAGCTATTAAAAAGGGTAAAGCACCTGAGAAAGCATCTTTAAATTTATTATTAGAAAATGAACCAAATCCGTGAATCCACTGGAGTTTTCGGGCAATTTTTTCGGGTGTTCCAAATTTTTTAATTGCTTTATTTTCAGCTTCTTTCATAGGAATTCCCTTCTTTCTATATTCTGAAATTAAATCCTCTAAGTGAGTTTTTAATTCTCTTATAATTTCTTCTTTCTTTTGAGAATTTAATTGTAATTTTTCAGAAATATTATTTAAGAATTTTTGAATCAAGTTCATAAATTAGACCTCCTGTTTTCGGGGGAGAAAAATTGAAAGGGTTTTTGCAAAGATATTCCATTCTTTTGAAGTTTTTTGAAGGAATTCCATTCCTTTTTCAGTGATATAATAGTATTTCCTTTCTCTCCCTTTATACTTCTCCCATTTGCTCTTCACATAAGATTCTTTTTCAAGGTCATGAAGAGCAGGATAAATAGTCCCTTCCGCAAGGTCAAAATAATTTTTACTGAGGTTCTTTATTTCTTTTGCAATTTGATACCCGTACATGGATTTGTCTTTCAATACAGAAAGAATTAATAATTTTGTGGAGCCTTTTTTCAATTCCCTAAAAAATCTCATAATAAACCTCTTGTTACTATGTATAGTTATACTATATATAATTTAATGTAAAAAAACAATTTGTCAAGTCTTATTATGAAAATAATTGATTAACAATTCTATATAAACTAAAATAATTTTAAAGGAGGTTTAAATGTTTTGGAAAAATAAAAAAATTGTATGGGCATTAGTCTTTATTTTCTTTTGTTTTGTATTTATTTTTCAATTCCAGAATTGTAAAAAAGAAAAAATTGAAATTCCTCCTCCTCCAGCGACAAAAGTCATTCCAGTTAAAGAGATTATTCATGGAGTAGAAATTGTTGACCCTTATCGATGGCTTGAAGACCAATATAGTTCTGAAACAAGAAAGTGGATTGAAACACAGAATGAATACACGGATTCTATTCTTAAATTATTACCTGGACGGGATGAATTAAGAGAATTGGTATCTAAATTACTTAAAATAGATACTATAAGCATTCCGGTAGAGAGAGGTGGAAGGTATTTCTTTTATAAAAGAGGAGCTGATCAAGAACTTTCTATTATCTATATGAGAAAAGGATTAAGAGGAGAAGATG
>CAZWBN010000225.1:0-3177 GCA_964632095.1 uncultured Clostridia bacterium
AATTCAAAATTCATAATTCAAATATGTGTTTTCCTTCCCCATAAACTAACATCCTGTATGTCTTCTCGATTCTATCCCAATTTTCTTCTCTATCAAGCGCCCAATATCTACCAATTATTGAAACAACTTTTCCCACTCCGAGTTTATGTGCTTCTTTCTCTACTTTGTCCACATATATAGCTCCACTTTCCGGTCTCTCTCCTCTTCTTCCAAGAAAAGAGTGTATAAAAACATTTTTAAGATTCAAATTTTTAGCCATTTTTAATAAAGCAAACAAATGTTTTATTGTTCCGTGAGAACTGTAGAAAGAAACTATACCCATCAGATGGAGGGATTTTTTGTTTTTCTTTGCTTCTTTCATAGCCCATAGTAATGCTTCATTTTTAAAGAAAGACCCATCTTCAATCGCTTTATCTATTCTTAATCTGTCAGAATAAATTATTCTTCCAGCTCCTAAATGAAGATGACCTGCCTCTGAATTTCCTACTGTTCCTGAAGGCATACCCACTGCCTCACCAGAAGCTTGAAGTTTTGTAGAAGGATAATTTTTCCATAAATGGTCAAAATTTGGTGTGTTTGCCCTTGCAATCATATTTCCCCATTTTTCTTCCCTTATTCCCCAGCCATCAAGAATAATAAGAAGAATTCTGTTTTTCTTTTTAAAAATTGGAGAATTGTTTAATATAAGCGTTTCACCGGTCATTGATTCAGGTTTAGGAATATTGAAAAGAGAAAGAATAGTTGGTGCGACATCAGATAATTCTCCCTTTTCTCTAAGAATAATATCCTTTTTTGAATTAACTCCTGGGTCAATTAAAATAAATGGAACTGGATTTTTTGTATGACCAGTATTTACTGTTCCTTCAGGATAAAGCCATTCTTCCACTGTCCCATGGTCAGCTGTCACAATAACAGTGATTCCTCCTTTTAAAGCTTCTTTTACCAGTTTTCCCATATGATAATCAACAACCTCTACTGCTTTTTGAACTGCTTTTTCATCTTCAATGTGACCCACCACATCTACATTGGCAAAGTTAACAAGGAAAAAATCGTATTTTTTATTTTTCAATTTTTTGATTGCAACACGGGTTACTTCTGCGATGCTCATTTCAGGTTTTTCATTATAGTTTTTAATATTTGATGGAGAAGGTATAACAATTCTTTCTTCTCCTGGAAATGTTTGAATTTTTTTTCCGTTAAAAAAGTAACTTACATGAATAGCTTTTTCTGATTCCGAAATTTTTAATTGATTCAAGCCGTGCTTGCTTAAAATCTCGCTTAATGTGTCTTTTATTTCTCCTAAAGGAGGGAATGCAACTTTTGTTTTTAAATGGGGATGATATTCAATCATTGTAACTAAATTTATTTTCAGATTCTTTTTTACTGGAAAATGCTTAAAGTTTCTATTTATCAAACTCTGTGATAGTTCTATTTCCCTTTCCCCTCTAATATCATAAAAAATTACATAATCACCATTTTTCAAACGCCCGATAGGATTCCCATTTTTATCTGTTAAAACAATGGGTTCAAGGGTTTCATCTTCCTGTCCAGCATTATAAGCTTCTCTTACAGCTTCTGCCATTAATGATAATTTATCTTCTTTCATGAATCTATAAATATAAATTTACTTTTGGAGACTGTCAATAAATCTCTTTCTCGGTTCAGGTGCTTTTAGGGTAAAAATTAAAGCAACGGAAAATAACAGTATACTTGCTGTCATATACATGGTCTTGAAACCGTAAGAATCAGATATCCGGCCAAAAATAGGAGAGCCTATGCCTATTCCAATGTCGAAAAGGGTAAGATAAAGACTAATTGCAAAACCTTTATTTTCATGACCGAGAAAGTCAATTATATAAGTGCTTAATGCAGGAAAAAGCAATCCCTGACCAAAGCCTCCTATTAAACCGGTTATAATTATCATTAAAAGGCTACGAATTTGAGTTATTAAAAGGAGATTTAAACATATAATTATAACTGCAGGAAAGATTACTTTTTTCCGTCCATACCGATCAGATATATCTCCTATCCCAAGGCGAGTTCCCACTGCAGCTAATGAAAAAGCTACAAAAAATGGTCCAACTCTTTGCAAATTTATTGATTTAATAAAAAGGGTAATAAAATAAACAATCGTTCCTCTGACTGCTCCATGGACAAGTGGAAGAGCACATATTATGACAAAAATTAAAATGTGGGGTTTAACTAATTTCTTTTCCGATTTTTTATTTTGAGAAGGAATAAAATTCATGGGTTCAGGTGTGAAATAAATGCATAAAAAAGAACCTAACACGAAAATAATACATGTAAGAAATAGACCATTAAAGCCAAATTTCCTTATAATTTCTTCTCCAATAAATGGTCCGAGAGCTTGAGAAGTTAAACCTCCAATTCCTATAATACCCATTGAATGTGCAAGGCGTTCTGCTGGAGCTAAATCAGAGCACATGGTCATGGTTGCAGTCATACTGATTCCCCAGCCTATTCCGGTTAATGCTCTGAGTAACAATGGAAGCCATCCAGCATTTTTGATTAAAAGGAAAAATGGAAAAATAATAATTAAAATAATTATTCCTAAAAGGGATATTTTTTTTCTTCCATAAATATCTATTAACCGACCGAATAAAGGACGGATGAAAATTACAACTAAACTATTGATTCCCATTATTAAGCCAACACGGCTCTCTGAAGCTCCGAATTGTTTGAGAAGAAGAGGGAAAAGGAAGAATAATGAGACGGTCATGAAAAGAAAAAAATAGCCCATAAATGCGATTATAAAATTTTTATTCCAAATAGTTTTAGGCTGTGAATGCATGAATCACTCACTCCTAATAAGATAAAGGAAAGTAGTGAAATTCGTTTTTGGAAAATTTTTTAGAAGAAAGAACATATACTAATATATCTTTTTTTACTTTTTTAGTAAAGATTTAAATTGATAATTCTTGAAAGAAGAGAAGGAAATTAGACAATATTATCCAATCAACTTTTGCTCTTTTCCGGTTCTGGATAATAATATTCCTTCCAAGAAACGACACAGGTTGATTTTTCAATGGAAAAATATAAAAAATATAAAAAGAAAAAATGCAGGAAATGGGGGCACCTATAAAGCAGGGAGATGGGGTCAGGTACTCTCTATGTCAAAATTCAAGAAAATTTTAAATTTTTTTATATTTTCCATTT
>CAZWBN010000226.1:0-3166 GCA_964632095.1 uncultured Clostridia bacterium
GGATAACCTGCAAGAACTCCTTTTTGACGCGCCTCCTGAATGCCCTTTTCAACTGATGGGATGAAATTCTTGGGAATTGCTCCTCCAAAAATTTTATCCTCAAATTCAAAATCCTTGCCCCGGGGCAAAGGCTCCATAATTATCTTAACATCTCCATACTGTCCTCTTCCTCCTGTCTGTTTTTTATACTTACCCTGAACATCTGCTTTTCCTTTTATTGTTTCTTTATATGGGATTTTTGGAGGTTTGAGAAGAACATTAACTTTATACCTTTTCTTTAATTTTTCTGTAATTACTTCAACATGGAGCTGACCATTTCCTGAGATAATCAACTCTTTTGTCTGGGGTTCTCTCTCAACTTTTATGGTTGGGTCTTCTTCCATAATTCTTTGTATCGCCTGCGAAATTTTATCTTCATCTGCTCTTGTTTCTGGTTGAATTGCAAAGGAAATTGAAGGAACAGGAAAAATAATTTGTGGGAATAGAATATTAGAGCTTTTAGCACATAGTGTATCACCTGTAAAAGTCTCTCTTAATTTAGTTGTGGCAACAATTTCACCACACTTAGCTTGACCAGCAGAGATTTGTTCTTTCCCTTGCAAGTAAAATAATCCAGAAAGTTTCTCATCAGCACCTCTTGTTGAATTAAAAACTGTTGAATCAGGATTTACTTTTCCCGAGAAAATTCTCATAAGAGAAATTCTTCCCGCGTAAGGGTCTGATAATGTTTTAAAAACCAAGGCTGAAAAAGGTTGATTTACAGAAGGTTCCACTTCCCCTTCTTTTCCATTTATTTTTGCTTTAATCCCTCCCCCTTCTTCAGGAGAAGGAAGATAATTTATAATATCATCCAAAATCGGTTGTGTTCCAATATTTAATAATGCGGAACAAACGACTATTGGATAAAGTTGATTTTTGAGAACAGATTTCTTGAGTCCATTTTTAATTTCTTCGGGTGATAAATCCCCTTTTTCAAAGTATTTTTCCATTAGTTCTTCATCATTCTCAGCTATCATTTCTGTCAATTCCTTCTTTTTCTTCTCTGCCAACTCTTTTAAATTTTCTGGAATTTCTTCTTCTTTAAATTTGCCACTTTCATCTTTTTCATATATGTAAGCTTTAAATTTGATTAAATCTATTACACCTTTAAAATCTTTTTCTTTACCAATTGGAATTTGAATGGGAACTGCCTGTCTTCCAAAAAATTGATGAATGGATTCAAGAGTTCTATCAAAATCAGCGAGTTCTCTATCAAGTTTATTGATTACGAAGATTCGAGGCAATTTCAACTCCTCTACCATTTCCCACACTTTTTCTGTGCCGACTTCAACTCCTGATGCACCACACACCAAAATTAAAACGCCATCCACACCTCTCAAGCTTGCTTTCGTGTCCCAGAGGAAATTACTATAACCCGGTGTATCTATAAAAGTTAATCTATGTCCATTCCACTCACAAAAACACATAGCTGAACTTATAGAAAATTTCCTTTCTATTTCTTCCGGGTCATAATCTGTAACGGTATTTCCCTGGTCTACTTTACAAAGTCTCGAAGTTATTCCTGCGTTAAATAGAAATGCAGAAACCAGGGATGTTTTCCCCGTGGAACCATGTCCCACAAGAGCAATGTTTCTAATTTCTGAAATCGCATAATCTTTCATTCTTCGTCCTCCTCGAAAAAATGCTAAATTATGATAACCAAAAAGGCTTTTTCATGCAAGATGCAGAAGAGATTAAATTGAAAACTTTAAATCACAATCCTTTACTCATCATATCCAGGAATTCGGCATTATTTTTTGTTTTTGAAAGCTTGTCCAAGAGAAGTTCCATAGCTTCAACTTCACTTAGCTGACTGAGAACTTTTCTCAAAACCCATATTCTATTCAGGTCCTTTTTATCGATCAGAAGTTCTTCTTTTCTCGTTCCAGAACGACTTATATCAATTGCTGGAAAAATTCTTTTGTCAACTAATCTGCGGTCCAGATTGATTTCTAAATTACCGGTTCCCTTGAACTCTTCAAAAATCACCTCGTCCATCCGGCTTCCAGTATCTATCAAAGCTGTTGCAATAATTGTTAAACTTCCTCCTTCCTCTACTTTTCTCGCTGCTCCAAAAAATTTCTTGGGTTTACTCAAGGCATTTGCATCTATACCACCTGAGAGAACTTTTCCTGAAGGAGGACAGATTGCATTATGGGCACGAGCGAGACGGGTCAAACTATCAAGAAGTATAACCACATCTCTTCCACACTCCACCAATCTCTTTGCCTTTTCAATTACAATATCCGCAACCTGAGCATGTCTGCTGGGTGGCTCATCAAAAGTAGAGCTTATAACTTCTGCTTTTACAGAACGCTCAAAATCTGTAACCTCCTCTGGTCTTTCATCAATAAGGAGGACAATGAGATAAATTTCAGGATGATTTTTTTCAATTGACTTTGCAATTGTTTTTAAAAGGGTGGTCTTACCGGCTCGAGGCGGAGAAACAATTAAACCTCTCTGCCCTTTCCCTATTGGAGTCAAAAGGTCCATTACACGGGCATTGAGATTATTCTTATTTCCATCTTCGAGTTTAATCTTCTCATGTGGATATAGAGGAGTTAAATCATCGAAACGCATATTTTTTCTCTTCTCCAGAACAACCTCAGGCGGCTCAAAATTGATTGCTTCAATTTTAATTAGAGCAAAATACTTCTCATCATCCTTGGGTGGTCTGACCAATCCTGAAATGGTATCCCCTGTTCTTAAATCAAATTTCCTAATCTGAGAAGGTGATACATAAATATCGTCCGGACTCGGCAAATAACTATACTCAGGGGCTCTTAGGAATCCAAATCCATCCGGAAGACATTCAAGAACTCCTTCTGAAAATAAATTTCCATTTTTTCGAGCCTGAGCTTCCAGAATTTTGAACATTAATTCCTGCTTGTTCATACCCTCTGGATTTGGAACATCAACTTCTTTAGCAATTTTAACTAAAGAGGAAAGGCTTTTAGATTCGAGATCAAGTAAACTGTAATTTTTCATTTTTCTCTACCTCTTTCTAATTTTATTTTTTAAGAGAGAAATATAATGTATTTTTTTAATTTGCTAATTGTTTTATTACTAATTAATTAGTAAATGATAACTTTGATATATCTTGAGATAAATCTTTTTGTTTTTCTTC
>CAZWBN010000227.1:0-3163 GCA_964632095.1 uncultured Clostridia bacterium
TCTTGAAGGGGTCGCCGCATGAAAAGAAAATTTACACACTTTTTGACACGAACTCTTATTCTTCTTGCATTTTCTGTAGATAGAATAAGTTAAACTCTTTTCTGGATTTCAACCATTTTATCATTTCAAAACTTTCTTCAGTATATCCTCAATTGCTTTTTCATTAGGTATGGATAATTTTCTAACTTTTAGTTTCTCATAGGCTGATTCATATTTAATTTCAAGATATTTGAACCAGCCTTTCTTAGTAATCTTCCAATCCTTAAGCATCTCCCAGAGAATCACTTGTCTTCCGATTATCATTCCTTTAGAGCCTACCCAGACATGCCATTTTGGATAGAAACTAAAGAAAAGAATTAAGAAGAAAATATACTTGAATGAACTTAATTTCTGAAAACCTTTTATTATTTTGTATATACTATAACTTAAATAAATTATTAATAAAGCTGAATTTCTTAGCCCTAAAATAGAATAAAAATTGAAATTATAAGACCATTTTAAAGAGATTTTGCCGATGTCCCTTCTTAGGGATTTAATTTCAATTAGATTAAAAATAAAAAACAGAATCCCCAAAATAGTTAAAAAAATATAAAAAATAATTAAGTCTGCACTCAATTTCTTTCTTTTATTGGATTTTAGCAGTAAAGGAAAATATTTCTTCTAATTGGTTTGATTTCAAAGGGAACATATATTTTTTTAAAATTCCATTCAGTTTATCAAAATAAATTATTGCGGACTTCTCTTTATTAAATTCTTTAAAAACATGAAATTTATCTAACACAATAGGAAAACAGATGTTATTTGTTAAAATGAAACCTCTTAATTGTTTTTTTATTATTTTTTCACACCTTTCATACTCTTTCTTGTTTGGAGGACATTTATATAGAAGAATTCCTACCACAAAGATTCTAGATTTGTTTAATACTTTTGAAAGTAGAAATTCATTAAATTCGATTAAAGAATCATTACAAATAGAACAGTAAAGATCTGAAGAATTAATGATTACTAAAATAAACTTTTCAATCTGGGGGGTGTTTTCTGAATTTTTCTGATTAGCTAATATATCTTCAAAAAATGAAAAATTAAGAAAAAGCATAATCGATATAATAATAAACCTTAATTTATTCATTTCGCTTATTCTCCTATTTTTAACGATATTCATATTCAATTAAAAACTTTTTTAAAGTAGCACCCATATCAGCTCTTGTATATAAAAAATTATTTTTATCTATATAAATACAATGACTTGAATCAGGTAGCGTAAAAGTAGTTAAAAGATTTCCATCTCTATTCAAGACATAAACATCCCTGCTTTTATTTTTGGATATGCTCCCTGTTAAGATAAAGAGATTACCGAAATTATCGAGTGTTATATCTTTATAAATAACTTCTACTGGAACTTTTACTGCCCCTATTTTTTTTATTTTTATAGATTTCTTCCCAAACAGCGATCTGGACCACAATTTTTCCCCTTTTCTGTTAATTTTTTCAATCTTATCTTTCCATGTATAAATAATATAAAAATTAAACTTTTTATCTATTTCAAATTTAACAGTATCTAATATTGGATTTGAGCTTTCGCAATATTTCACTCTATCTTTTAGGGTCCCTTTTAAATCGTAAATCAATAATTTTCCATAATCATTCTTATTAAGGGGAAATACTGAAACCACCAAATTTCCATTAGACAAAATATTCAGATCAAAAATGGGTAAATTAATAGGAATATGAAATTTATAGTTGAGCTCTTCATCAAATACTTCAATACCTCGTTTCCTCTCGTCAGTAATATAAAGCATCCCCTCTTTATAAAAAATTAATCTCGGGGCTAAAAATTCTCCTGGACCTTGTCCTTTTCCTCCTGCTTTTTTAATCAGAACGCCTTCACTATTAAACTTTTTTATTGAACAATCTATAGAGTCTGTAACATAAATATTTCCTTTCTTGTCAACAGTAACCCACGCCCACATATAAAGAACATCATTTTCAAGACCACCTATAGAAAGGATTTCTTTTAAATAAATACCCTTAAGTTCCTTTGCCTCACAATAAAGAGAAAAAAAAGAAAGAAAAATAAAAGCGATTACGAAACTCCTTTGGAAATTTCTCATTTTTTATACCTCTTTATGGTTTTAAATCAGTTTTTTAATTTTACCATTTATTCGATGAAAGTTATACACCAGAGATAGCCTGGATAACAAACTGCTATCGCTAAAATAGAATACGAGATATTCTCTCCGTAACCATTATCTTCTAAACACTCCACATAAGCTTCCGCACATGTCTTTGCTAAAGCAATTTCTATGCCTATTAATAAGAAAATTCCACATAAAATTAAAATTAAAATTTTTTTTAACATTTTAACCTCCATTTTTATCAAATAGAATATGTTATCCTTCTAAATAAGTTTTGCACCACTCGTAACCGTATACGCACCATGCTCCTACACCAAGACCTACATAAGGATTTGAGAGGGCAGATATTAATGCTACCACTAAACATTCTTGAAGTCCCTCTTCACAAGTCTTTGCTTTAGAAACAAATGGATTAGTTATAAACAAAATTGAAATAAGGAATGTTAAAATAAACATTTTTTTCAATGCTTCTCTTTTAATCATCTTTTCCTCCTTTTATTTAAATTTTCCATATAATCCTAATGCAAATTTCGTGCCAAATTTAAGTTGTTGAAAATAAATGATTTTAAAATTTTCAACTTTTATAAGATTTTATAAAAATCGGCCTACAGGTCGATTAGTTTTAAAAAATCACTTAAAATACATCAACAGCAATGGATTTTTGAGTCGGCTCCTCGGCCGATTCAATCGGCTCAGAGGCCGATTTTATTCCTAATTTTAGTAAGTTCTTTCAACTTAATCCCTTGTTTCCTTAAAAAATCATGAAACTTCTTGTAATCTTTTTCCTTTACATGAAATATAGGAAGAGCATCTTTTAGTTTGCCTCCTGATTCTTCAAGAGCAAATTTAATTATTTCTTTTAGCTGATATACATTAAGTTTACGATTTAAATACGCTTTATGAACCACTTCCCAGAAACTCTTTTCTCTCTCTTTCATTTCAAGAAATATTTCATAGGACCTCCATCGGGTAAAATCTTTTTCAGAAGAAGATAATGAGTGAGAATGGATAATTGTTTCTTCTTTATA
>CAZWBN010000228.1:0-3149 GCA_964632095.1 uncultured Clostridia bacterium
TTTTTCTATATTCCTCTTTTCTAAAGGGTCCTTTTCTAAATCATATAATTCTATTTTTGAAATAGGTGGAGGATTGGGCATAAAATATTGGGACGGCTTTCCAAATTCATTATTTAAAATTAATTTATATCTATTAAAATTTATTGCTATTCGGGAAGGTAATTCAAATGGATATTTTTTATATCCTAAATCTGCAATAAAAATTCTATCCATTTTTTCATTTTTTAAAATTTTAACTAAACTTTTGCCATCAAAATTTTGCTTTTTGTAATTGATATTTAAAACATCAAGAATTGTTGGAACTATATCAGTTATTCTGACTATCTTATTAACTTTCAAATTCTTATACTTCGAAAATGGAAATTTGATAATTAATGGGATTTTTATTAATTCATTGTATAAGGAATGACCATGAAGCCAGGATTTATGGTCAAAAAATTCTTCTCCGTGGTCTGATGTGAAAATTATCATTGTATTATTATATAGATTCAATTTTTTCAATTCTTTAATCATTGGTTTAATCAAGCATTCGTCCATATATCTTATTTCTCCATCATAAAGGGAAATGATGTTTTCTTTTTCTTGGGTTGTTAAATTTTTAAATTTCCCATTTTTATCAAAAATTATTTCTTGCATTTCAACATTTGTCCATTTGAATTCTTTTTTCAAAAACTTCCTTGCAAAAGGCATAGGAGGACCATAAGGGTCGTGGGTCTGATAAGTGTGAAGAAATAAGAAAAATTTTTTATCCTTATTTTTATTTATAAATTGCTCAAAAGCTCTATATAGAATTGCTGAAGATTTCTTAAAAAGTTTACTTCCCTTATAATCTCTATAAAAATCAAAGCCTTTTGAAAAACCAAAACGCTGGCTCACTAATCCCCCACCAGTAAAAGCATAGGTTAAATAACCCTTTTTTCTTAATATATCTGCTATTGTAATTATAGAAGGGTTAAGATAGGAATTTGCCTTATTAACCATATGATTTCTATTTTCAAGAGAAGTAAGGAGAGAAATATGAGCGGGCAATGTCCAGGAAGTTGTGCTAAATGCATTTAAAAAAACTACTCCATCTTTTGCCAATTTATCTATAGTTGGGCTTGTCTTTCTTTCATATCCGTAACAGCCTAAGTGGTCAGCTCTCAAAGTATCTATAGATATTAATATGATGTTAATATTTTTCCTATTAATACTTGTATAAATAATCGGATTAAACCAGAATGCATATTGTTCACTTAGAAGAGATAATTTATTATTTCTGGAAGGTAAAGATGTAATGAATTTCAGCTTTACTTTTTTATTTTGGTAATTTGAGAGATTTTTTTTGGCATAGAATATTTTGCGGTGAGTCTTTTTTTCATATGGATTCACAATACGAGAGAAAATCACTCTCCTCCCATTGTTTTTTTCTTCAAGGATTATTTTAAAAATTACTCCATTACTTTCTTCTTCCCAGGATTCCTTTAAAATACCGTAACCAAATTCCAGATAGCAATTTTCTGGAATTTTTAAACCAAACTCTAATTCTGTATAGGGAGGAGCAAATATACAATTTATTGCATTGTCAGGTGTAAATCTATTTATTTTCTTTGTATAATTCGGCATCAATAATTTCTTTTTAATTCCAAAGGGATTTTCTCCAATCCCTGAATCTTCTATTAGATGCAAATTTTTTATTTTTGCTAACCTTGAAATTTTCATTTCTGATTCTTTTTTTTCAATAATTAGACCATTTAAAAAGAAGTATTCATTTTTTGAAGAAGACTTGTATTTAATTCTTAAAATATTCTCTTTTGAACTAATCGGAATGCTAATTTTATAGATATTTTGAGCCGGATTTTTCAGTGGTATTTTATTTGAAACATTATTAAAATTTACAATTAATTTCCCACCAGGAAATTTTGAATACCCTATTATATGAATGATTCTATTTGCAAAGTCTTCATTTTTTAATTTAAAAATGTATTCCTTTAATGGCTGCAATTTTTTATTTATTAAATAAGGAATATCAACTGGTTCAACAAGGTATTCTAAATAAAAATTTGATTTTAAAGATTTAATTTTCGCGGGCGGAATTTTTAAAAGAATTAAATCATTTTCTGTTCTTAATGAAATTTTGTCTAAATAGAATACATAACCTTTTTCTCCTTCGACCCTGACCCTTAATTTATTCCAACCAAATTCAGCTTTTCCAATTAGTTTATAGCATTTATATTCATTAACAAATAAATTACCAATATTTTTATTATTTAAATAAATTTTTGCCACACATAATTTAGAGTTTTCGCTCTCTGCCCAGATTTTTAAAATAAACTTACCTTCTGGTAAAAACAAATTCTTCTCAAAGCTCTCATTTTCCCTCAAAGGGAGCACATTCACATTTTTTCTTCCAGTTGTTCTAAACTTAGTTATTTCTACGAATCCCTTTTTTAATTTCCATTCCAGGTCTCTTTCATTAGAAGTGTTAAATTGTAAATAATTTTTCCCCAAATATAATTTAACAAATTCTAATTTATTATTTTTTTCTTCCCAACCTAAAACAGGATACTTTGTATTAAAAGAAAAATACTCTCTATTATTTAATTTCACGCGAATTAAATCCTCGGCTCTTATTAATTCCTTAACTTTCTTAAACCTGTTCTCAAAATCGAAATACGGCGAAGTAATTATATTTTCCTCCTTTAAATTATCTATTAATCTATATAACAGGTATTTCCTCTTTGAAGAACAATTAGAAAAAATAATTAAAAAAATAATTATTGGTATAAAGATAAAAAGGAATGAAATGATGTTTCTTTTTATTCTTTTTCTCATGATCTTAAATATTATAACAAGTTGACAGTATCCAATCAATGTATGGATTTATGCAAACTACCTTTCGAAGCACTATAAAAACCATTATTATTGCAAAGGCAAGATAAATCCATGCAATTAATGGATGTAAAAACCAGCAAGCAATAGTTCCTAAAGCTATCCAGAGAATCATCATAAAATTACCCAGAATTATTCCAAGTTTAGAATATTCCTCCAGACCTTTTTCATAAATATTCATTTTATTTTTCATATTACTTCCTTCTTATTTCTAAATGATTCTATTTTTAATACCATATTTTTCGCATAAACTTTTTACTCTCTCGTCAAGTTCTTTT
>CAZWBN010000229.1:0-3118 GCA_964632095.1 uncultured Clostridia bacterium
GGAAGTGAAGCATTCAGAGTTATCCCTGAATTGAAAAGAGCAAAAGCTCGCCTTTTCCTGACCGTTGAATTCAAGGCACCATCCACAAGCATTTATGCACAAAAGGGAAAGGAAGAAAAAGAAAGAGCTGAAAAGGAAATATATCCAAAAAATCCAGCGAAATTAGCTGAATCTGGTATTCCCTTTGCCTTTTCTTCCTTTGGAACAAATTCTCCAGATAAAATGATAGAAGGTATAAGAAAGGCAATAGAGAAAGGTTTATCAAGGGATATCGCACTTAAAGCCTTAACGATTATTCCTGCTTCCTTTTTTGGTCTTTCAAAAGCGATAGGGAGTATTGAGCCAGGTAAAATAGCGAACATAATTTTAATGGAAGGAGAAATATTCTCAAAGGACGCAAAAGTCCGATATGTGTTTGTTGATGGGAAGAAATTCGAGATAAAGAAGAAGGAAGCTAAGAAAGGAGAAAAGGCAGAGGTAAATGTTTCTGGAAAATGGGAAGTGGAAATAAAGACAGAAATGGGAACATTCACAATGACGGTGGAATTTGTTCAAGAAGGTTCAGACCTTTCTGGAAAACTAATGAGTCAATTTGGAACAGCTGAATTTTCAGATGGAGTAGTTTCAGGAAATGAAATTTCCTTTGATGTTACAATATCATTTGGCGGTCAGGATATTGACCTCTCATTTTCAGGAACTGTTGAAGGAGATACTATCACAGGAACTGTTATTCAGGCAGGTATGGAGTCAGCTGAATTTACTGCAAAGAGAATCCCTTGAGGAGGGTGAAAATGAGAAGAAAAATTTTGATTCTTTCTATATTAACATTTTTCTTTTTATCCTTTAATTTATTAGCTCAGGATATTCTCCTCCTCAAAAATGGAAATATAATTCCGGTCTCTAAAGAGGAAGTAATAGGGGGAGATATCCTGATAAAAAATGGTAAAATTGTAAAAATAGGAAAAAATTTAAAGGCCCTAGCCAATGCAAAAGTAATTGATTTAAAGGGAAAATGGGTTATTCCAGGAATAATTGATTCTCATTCCCATATAGCAATTGAAGGAAGCGTAAATGAAATGGGGAATTTAATAACTGCGGAAGTGGATGTAGAGGATGTCATAAATCCAGAGGATATTAATATCTGGTATGCTATTGCAAATGGCGTTACCACCATCCATACCATGCACGGTTCTGCCAACCCAATTGGTGGAAAGGGAATCGTTTTAAAACTCCGTTGGGGAAAGAGCGCAGAAGAAATGATTTTTAAAGGGGCACCGAGAACTATAAAATGGGCTCTTGGTGAAAACCCAAAACAATCAAATTTTTCAAGACAGGGAAAGCCTCGTTATCCAAAAACTCGAATGGGAGTTGAAGCATCCATAAGAGAAATGTTTGAAGAAGCAAAGAATTATATGAGGAAATGGGAGGAGTATAAAAAAGCTTTAAGAAAGAAAAAAAAGGGTTCTTTACTTCTCCCCCCAAAGAGAGATTATCGATTAGAGGCAATCGCGGATGTTCTTAGAGGAAAATATTGGATTCGTTGTCACGCTTATCAATCAGAAGAGATGGTTTCAATTATGAAATTATGTCATGAATATGGTGTAAAACTTGTCTGTTTTGAGCATGGTCTGGAAGGATACAGGATTACAAATGAACTGGTCAAGTATGGTGTTGCAGTATCGACTTTTGCTGATAGCTGGGCTTATAAGTGGGAAGCTTATCACACAATGCCTCACAGTGCTGCATTAATGGCTAAAAGAGGCGTTCTTGTTGCAATTAATTCTGATAGTGCTGAAAGAATGAGAAGATTGTATCACGAGGCAGCTAAAGCGGTTAGATTTGGAGGACTTTCAGAAATTGAAGCTCTCAAAACAATTACAATTAATGCTGCAAAAATACTGGGAATAGAAAAACGAGTTGGAACCATTGAAATAGGTAAGGATGCGGATCTTGCAATATTCAGCCGTCATCCTTTCGACCCATATACTATTTGTGAAATGACAATAATTGACGGACATATTTATTTTGACCGTGCAAAATATCTTGAAGAGATGAAGAAGAAGAGAGAAGCTGAAAAGAAGAAAGAAGAGGAAAAGAAAAAGAAAGTTTAAGGAGGAAGAGCCATGAAAAAATTATTTTATATAACATTTATTGTTCTGTTTTTTTCATTTTTTCTTTTAGCAAAGGATTCCTCTGTTATTTTGATAAAAAATGCAACCATTGTCCCTGTTACTTCCCCTAAAATAGAAAATGGCTGTTTACTAATTAAAGATGGAAAAATTGAAGCAGTAGGAAAAGAAATAATAGCTCCTCCTGGAGCAAAAATAATAGATGCTTCTGGCAAGTATGTTTATCCTGGTTTTACAGATGCATTTACCCATCTTGGTTTAATTGAAATCAGTGCAATTCCAAGTACTGTTGATGTTCAGGAGCTTGGTAAATTTAATCCAGAATTGAAAGTCGCATGGGCAATTAATCCTCATTCAGTCCATTTTGCAACAAGCAGGGTGAATGGCACCACCACTGCACTGGTTGCTCCCAGAGGAGATTTATTCCCCGGATTATCAGCTTTAGTCAAAATGAATGGCTGGACTTTTGAAGAGATGGTCTTAAAAGAAGTTGCTACCTCTGTAATCAATTTTCCTGTTATTCCAAGTAGACGCAGAGGAAGAACTCCTGAGTCTGAGAAGGAGAGGGAAAAAGAGGTATCAAAATTAATGAAGGAACTGAAGAATTATTTAAAAGAAGCAAGAAGATATATGGAACTTAAAGAAATTGCAGAATCCAATCCAGAAGTTTCTCCGCCAGAAACAAATTTAAAATATGAAGCTTTAATTCCTGTTTTAAAAGGAGAATTACCTGTTATTATTACAGTAAACAAAGCTAAAGATATTGAAAGAGCAATTAAATTTGTCAAAGAAGAAAAATTAAAAGCAATTTTTAGAGGGTGTCTCCAAGGTTTCAAAGTAGCTGATAAAATAAAAGAAGCAAATATTCCTGTTATTATAGATAGCCTTTATACTAATCCTGCAGAACCTGAAGACGGTTATGACGCTCCCTTCAGAAATCCTGGAAAACTTGTTAAAGCAGGAGTTCTTATCTGCTTTTCTTCAGGAGG
>CAZWBN010000230.1:0-3117 GCA_964632095.1 uncultured Clostridia bacterium
TAAAAGAAGGATTCAAAAAAGAAGTATTAAAAAGTTTTACCATATGGCTTTGTTCCTCTTGTTATACATGCACAGTCAGATGCCCTGCTCAGATTAAAATCACTGATGTTATGTATGCCCTTAAAAGGAAAGCAATTGAAGATGGAGTTTATCCTGCCCGATTTTCAATTCCTGTACTTGACAAGGAAATGACCAAAATAATTAAGTCCACTGGAAGAAACTGGGAAATGGGTGTTGTATTAAAACTTTATTTAAAAACAAATCCTCTTGGTCTTTTAAAAATGGCTCCGATTGGTTTAAAACTAATGAAAACGGGTAGAATGGGTTTGAAGAGAGAATCAATAAAAAATAAAAAGCAACTAAGGAACTTACTAGATTTAGTAAAGGAGGAGGTAAATGCGTGAATATACATATTATCCGGGTTGTTCGATAAAGGGCACAGCAAAGCATTACGAAGAATCATTAATTTCTACATTCAACGAACTTGGAATAAAAATGAAAGAACTTGATGATTGGAACTGTTGTGGTGCTACAGCTTATTTTTCAGTGGATGAGAAAATGGCTATTGCGATTTCAGGGAGAAATTTGGCACTGGCTCAAAAGGAAGGAAGAGATTTAGTTGCTCCATGTGCCGGATGTTATTTAACTCTAAGGAAATCTCTTGAATTTCTTAATACCTCTCCAGAGAAAGTAGGAAAAATAGTTAAAGAATTAAAAGAAATAGGCGGTGAATTTCCTTTTACAATTAGAGTGAGACACCCTCTGGAGATTTTAATCAATGATTATGGTCTTGATGAAATAAAGAAAAAAATTAAAAGAGATTTAAAAGGTTTGCGAGTAGCCTGTTATTATGGATGTCAGGTAGTAAGACCTTTTACTGATTTTGATGATCCAGATTATCCAACCTCTCTTGACAGATTAATGGAAATAACTGGTGCAATAGCTGTCAATTACTCTCCAAAGACAAGATGTTGTGGAGGTTCTCTCACTGGTACTGTAGAAGAGGTGGGGTTGAGATTGAATTACATTCTCCTTAAAGAAGCGAAAAAGGAAAATGCTGATGTTATTGTAACAATTTGTCCATTATGCCAGTTTAATCTGGAGATGTATCAAGATAGAATAATAAAAAAATATGGAGAAAACATAAGGATACCTGTTTTTTATTTTACACAGATTCTTGGAATTGCTTTAGATATTCCAGTTAAAGAACTGGGATTTTCTCGTTCAGTAATACCATTAAATGATTTCTGGGCAAGAATTTAAGGGAGGTAGAGAATGGGTAAAAATAATAACAACAATAATATAAAAATTGGTGTTTATATTTGTCATTGTGGTAGAAATATAGCTGAGAAAGTAAATGTTTATGAAGTGGTAGATTTTGCCTCCAAATTGGATAATGTGGTGGTAGCAAGAGAATATAAATTTATGTGTTCAGACCCAGGGCAGGAGTTAATTAAAAAAGATATTAAAGAATTAGGATTAAATAGAGTAGTGGTTGCTTCTTGCTCTCCATTAATGCATGAGCCGACTTTTCGAAATACTGTGTTTGAAGGAGGAATAAATCCTTTTTATTTCCAAATGGCTAATATCAGAGAACAGTGCTCATGGGTAACTGAGGACCCTCAAAAAGCAACGGAAAAAGCAAAAGCTCTTGTGGCTGCTGCTGTCAAACGAGTTATTTACCATCAGCCCTTAAAAAAGAAAGAAGTTCCTGTGAAGCCAGAAGTTTTAATTGTTGGAGGTGGAATTGCAGGAATTCATGCTGCCTTAGTTTATGCTAATTCAGGGAAGAAAGTTTATTTAGTGGAAAAAGAACCTTCCATTGGAGGTCAGATGTCCTATCTTGATAAGACTTTTCCAACTCTTGATTGCGCTGCGTGTATTTTAACGCCCAAAATGACAGAAGTGGGCAAGCACCCAAATATAGAATTACTGACCTATAGCGAGGTAGAGGAAGTTTCAGGATATGTTGGAAATTTTAAAGTTAAAATAAAGAAAAAACCAAGATATGTGGATTTAGAGAAATGCAATGGCTGTGGAATGTGCTGGGAAACTTGTCCCACAATTATTACCCCTAAGAGAAGAGTTATTAAGAAAGGCGATATGATAATAAAGGAGATTAAAGGAGACTAATGAATAGAAAAATTAAGAAAATGACTCTCAGGGAAATAAAAGACCTGTTGAAATGCGAAGTTGTTACTGGAGATGATAATCTTGACCTTGAAGTTTTATCCGGGGGTGGATGTGATTTGATGAGTGATGTACTTGCATTCGGTAAACCCGGAATGCTACTTCTCACTGGTTTAACAAATGCACAATCTGTTAAGACTGCAGATATAGTTGATATTAAAGCTATTATTTATGTGAGAGGAAAGAAGCCTGATAAAGAGGGAATTGAACTTGCAAAGAAGAAAGGAATTCCTCTTCTTTCCACAAAACATATGATGTTTGAGGCATGCGGCATATTATATTCAGCAGGACTTCCAAGTGTAAATGAGACAGAAAAAAATGACTAAGAAATAATGGATGGTGAAAATCGAATCGAACACAGATTTGAAATTAAAGGTGGTGATTTTGGAAATGCAGGAAATGTTTCGACAAAGATTAAAGATATTCTTAAGAGAATTGGAATTACCCCATCAATTATTAGGCGAGTTGCGATTGCAACCTATGAGGCAGAAATGAATGTAGTGATGTATGCTTATCATGGAATTTTGAATTTTACACTTACTCCAGAATGCATTGAGATCATAGTGGATGATGAAGGACCTGGAATAGAAGATATTGAATTAGCAATGCAGGAAGGCTATTCAACAGCAACCGAAGAGATGAGAGAAATGGGTTTTGGAGCAGGAATGGGACTGCCCAATATTAAAAAAAATTCCGATGAATTTGAAATAACTTCTGAAGTGAATAAAGGCACAAAGTTGAGAATTGTTATTTATTTAAATAGAAAACAATGAATCAATATTATCATTCAATTTATATAAACGAAAAAAAATGTGAAGGAAGAATGCGGTGCATGAGGGTTTGCCCTACTCAAGCAATTAGAGTTAGAAATGGCAAGGCGAAAATATTGGAAGAGAGATGTATAGATTGTGGAGAATGCATTAATGT
>CAZWBN010000231.1:0-3046 GCA_964632095.1 uncultured Clostridia bacterium
TTATTGAGATTTTCTCCCGATAATGATTTGAATTTGGTAGGAAGGTTTTAACCATTTTTTAATATAATCATTAATCTCGTTTAAATTAATATTTTCAATTAAATCAAAAAACTTATTAGGGTATTCATAGCCGAGTCCAAGAATTTCAAAATAGCCAAAAGTAAATGCTTTTTTAGATTTACTTTCATTTTCTCTAAGAAAAGATGCTATTGAATTTATTTTGGCAGTCTCAAGCTCTTCTTCTGAAATCCCATTTTCTATTAAATTTTTAAATTCATTTTTGAGGAGTTCGAGACCCTTTTCCTGACTTTCACAGTCTACCTCAATATAAGCTCTAAATGTCCCAGCATACAACATGAGGTCTGTGTGGGAACGAATGGAGTAAGCTAATTTTTCTCGCTGCCTCAAGCGCCATAGTCGGGAATAAGCTCCTTTCCCCATTAAGACATTTAGAAGATAGCTTATTGCAAAGTCTTTTTCATTAATTTCGCTTAAAGGATAAGCAATCATAATAAGAGATTGTTTTCTTTCCTTATATATGAATTTACTTTGTCCCCTTAGAAAAGCAGATACCGAGATTTTTTTCTTTAAATTTATTTTTTCAGATGGAATTTTTGAAAAATGTTTTTTTATTACCTTATATATTAAAGAAGAATCCAAATCACTAACTACTGCTACAACTATATTTTCGCCCTGAAAATATGTTTTATAAAAATTTTTAATATCTTTTTTACTAATGGATTTTAAAGATTCTTCTGTTCCATATACAGGATTTCCGTAATTGTTTTCTCCAAATCTAAGTTTATTATGAATTTTTTCAATCAATAGCCATGGCTCTTCCTCCTCTCTTTTTATTTTAGCTTCCATGAATTTCTTTATGCTCTCAATTCTTATCCCACTAAATAAAGGTTTTGTGAAAGTTTTTGAGATTATTCGAATAGTTCGTTCAAAATTTTCGGAAAGACATTCGATTTTAATTGTAGTGTAGTCAAAACCACCCTTAACGGATATTTTAGAACCCATAGTTGCCATTTTTTGAATATCACTTAAACTGCCGAGGTCCATTGTAAGACGAGTTGTAAGGAAGGAAAGCCCGCTTTTCCCTTTTGGTTCTGCGAAGGTTCCTCCTTTAATAAAAATCTGAACCACTGTAATCCTCGAAGTTGAATCTTTTTGATATATAAGTGTTATTCCATTCTCTAAAGTAAATTTCTGAAGAGACGGGAAAATTGGCGATTCAATATATTTTGCTAAGCTGTAAGAGTAAATAAGTAGACTAAAAAAACAAAATAAAAATAAATAGATTTTACTTTTTTTCATTTTCAGGTTTAATAATTACAATCGAATACTTATTCTGATATAAATACTTCCCTGCAACTTTTCTTAAATCCGTTGGATTTACTTTATCAATTTTTTCTATAAAACTTTCTTTAATTTTATTTTCCTGAAGTATTAGAAATTTTGAGACAGCTATTGCAATGTTAAGTCCCATCTCAAAACCAGTATATTGTTCTATTTTTGCCTGATTTTTAGCACTTTCCAATTCATCCATTGCTAAAGAATAGTTCTCCCTTAGCATATACTCACTCATAGAATATCGGGAACTTCTTGCCTCTTTTAAAACCTTTTTAATTATTCTTTCTGCTGTTTTTACTCTTTTGGAGGGTAAGGTTACGATTATTGTAACAACACCACAATACTTATACGGAATATAAAACATTCTAATATTATGAATTAAACTTCCCCTTCTTTGAAGCGCTCTCCATAGCCTTGGGTTAAGACCCGAACCAATAATTTTGGTCAAAATATACATACTAATCTGTTCTTCATCCTCAAAGGAAGGAGCTTTTATGCCAATTATTATGTAAGCTTGTTCGATATTTTTATATACAATGCATTTTACTGTCTTTGACAAAGGCTTAGGAGAACTTATTTCTTGTTTATTAACCTTGTGATCCTGTATATTTTCAAAAATTTCTTTTACTTTTTTAATAGCATAATCTTTATCAATATCACCCACAATACATAAAGCACAATTTGAAGGAGTAAAATAATTTTTGTAGAAAGAATAAATTTCTTCTACTGTTGCTCTTTTTATATTTTCTTTATTTCCATAAATCGGAAAACCATAAGGATGTCCTTTAAATAATTGTTCATACATTAATTTCTGTCCATATTGTTCTGGGTCATCAAAATAAGAATTAATTTCCTTTAAGATTACTTCTTTCTCTTTCTCAAGCCCCTCTTCAGTAATTTTCAAGTTAAATAACATTTCTTTATGAATTTCCAGGGCGAAATCGAAGAATTTCGATGGAAGCGAAATTTCAAAGGTAGTTACATCTCTTCCTGTGTGACCATTAAAATATGCTCCATGTGCTCTCATTTCTTTAAGTATTTCATCCCCGGTCCTTTTTTCTGTTCCTCTAAATAGAATTAAGTGTTCCAATAAATGGGTGAATCCATTTGTTGACTTGTCCTCATCCTTTGAACCAACATTAACCGCTGTTACAATATTTATGAGAGGGAGACTATGCCTTTCCATTACGAATACTTTCATTCCATTTTTTAATTCTATGAGTTCACTTCTTTCCGAAGACTGTGGAGATAAATATGAAGAAAAGAATAAAATTAGTATTATTATTAAAATAGATTTTCTAAAATTCATGACTATACTTTAATCATAATTCATTTAAAAACAAGAAATCAAATTAATTTTTATGATTTATCGAAAACTCATAAATTCAAGAAGAGCCTTTTTTCTTTTTGAAGAGAAAAAAATTTTCTTGATAAAAGGACTCTCTCTAAGTATTATTAAAATGATGCCATATGGAAACGGAAAACTAAAAACTAAAAGTGTAGAACTGCAACTGAGAGCTAAAAACTTACAAATTGCAGTTTTTCGATTTTTTATTTTAAATTTTAAGTTGTAGTTTTTAGCTTTTCGTTTTAAATTTTTAGTTTTCATAATGTAGAAATGAAGAAGAGTTTAAAAAGCTTATTTGGAATTAATACTTCAAAAATTCGCTTATAAATTATTTGTAGGAGG
>CAZWBN010000232.1:0-3016 GCA_964632095.1 uncultured Clostridia bacterium
TTTTAACTCCATATTTTATAACTCCTAATGTAAAGAAAAAACCACTTACCATCAATCCTAATCCCCATACCCAGTCCTGATTATTGAAAAATCCCATACTGAGAGCTGAAGGCAAGCCAAAAAGAAATCCCGCTGTTCCTATAATTAAAACGGATTTTTTACGAGTAAAACCTGCATCAATGAAAATTCTTGTACCAAGTTCAATCATAGAAATTAGGGAAGAAAAAGCAGCAAAAGTTAATGTAAGGAAAAAGAGGGAAAGGAAAAAAGTTCCTCCTGGAACTTTTGTGAACAAGTGTGGCAACCAGATAAATGTTAACCCCTGATTTCCTGCTTCCATAACTTTAATAACTTTTGAAAAGGAAAAATCCGGACCGAAAAAAAATGCAAATACTGTTGGGATAATAGCCATCCCTGCTAAAATTGAAGCTGTATTATTACCGAGACCAAGTGTTATAGAAGTATGGACAGGAGTTTCCTTTTCACGGGAATAAATAGCATATGTCAGAATAAGACCCCAACCTGCTCCTGTGGACCAGGCTGATTGACTCAAGGCATTTAGCCATATTTTATAATCACCCAGTTTGCTTATATCTGGATAAAAGAGAAAATTCAATCCATTAAGAGCTCCTTTCAAAGTTAAAGCACGAATACAAGCAATAACAAGCAATACAAACAATGAAGGAATCATTATTCTATTCGCTCTTTCGATTCCTTTAACTACTCCTAAATAAATTATTAATGAACCGATTAATATAGCCATAAAATGAAAGAATACCGGTTCCCCGGAACTCGTGAAAGAAAGCCAAAACTTTTGAGAATTTTTATGAATTAAATTCTGAAAAATAGTAGCAAAAAAATATTTAATGCACCATCCTGTAACTACAGAATAATAAAACATAATCGCTATTGTAACGAAAGCAACAAATGTGCCCATCCATATATATTTTTTCCCTATGAGTTTTCCAAAAGAAGTAATAACGCCTGTTTTATAATTTCTTCCAATCGAAAATTCAATAATAAGAAGAGGAATAGACCAAATAAAGAGGAATAGAAGCCATGGAATAATAAAAGCTCCCCCTCCATTCTGGGAAACAACTCTTGGAAATCTCCAAATATTTCCTGTTCCAACAGCCATTCCTAAACCAGCCAGTATTATCCCCCATTTTGAAGAAAACATTTCTTTCTTCATAATTCTTTTTCCTCCTCTAATCTAAAAACAACAAATGGCTGAAACCCCCTTTTCATTTTAGCTCGTTTCGCCAGAGCTAAGAATCTTCCTTCAACATTAAATAAACGGAATATCTCTTCTTTTGGACCGATTATTTTTAATACACTGCTTGAAGGAACAACATTTCCGTTAAGAGCTAATTTTGCTCCCTTTTCTTCAAGAATCACCTTAGGAAACTGGGGTAAAAGAACTTCCAGAGGAATAATTTTTTCAAAAATTTTGCTTTCCTTTGTTAACTTTTCTACTTCCTCTAATGATAAAGCTTGACTCAAATCAAAATCCCCTATTTTAGTGCGAGTTAAACTATAAAGATGTCCTCCAACTCCTAAATATTCCCCTATGGAATGAGCCAAAGAACGAATATAAGTGCCAGAAGAGCATTCAAGCTCAAATTCAATATAGGGAGGAGAATAATTTATTAATTTTATATAATTAATTTTAATTTTTTTAGGTTTCAGTACAGGCTCTTCCCCTGCCCGAGCATATTTATATAAAGATTTCCCCTTGTATTTTCTCGCCGAGTATGGGGGAGGCAATTGTTCCTGTTCTCCCTCGAATTTTCTCAGGGCTTTCCTTATCTCCTCTTCCTTTATATTCAGTTCTTTTTCTTCTGTGGTAGGCTCCCCTTCTCTATCATAAGTTGATGTTGAAAATCCTAATTTTATTTTTCCCTTATATGTCTTATACAAATCTAAATAAAAAGAAAACAACCTTGTTGCTTTCCCCAGAGCAATAATTAACAAACCAGTTGCAATCGGGTCAAGAGAACCAAAATGTCCAACTTTTCTAACCTTAAGAATTTCTCTGATTTTTTTTACTACCTCAAAAGAAGTTAATCCTACGGGTTTATCAATTAAAAGAAGCCCGTTCATAATTTCTTTATATTATTCTCGAGTTACTTCTATTTCCTCTTCTCTTATAAAATCAATTACCTTAGAAATTACATTTTCTACTACATTTTCATATTCTCCTGAAATTGAAAAACCTGCAGCATGGAAATGACCTCCTCCCCCAAATCTTTCTGCTAAGGAGGCTGCATTTATTCTTCCTTTTGACCTAAGACTCACCCTATATTTTGAATCTCCTGTCTGTTTAAAGAAAACGACTATTTCTACTCCTCTAATTGAACGAACAAGGGTTGTAATGTCTTCTGTATCAAGTTCTTTTATATTTAAATCTTCGAGGTATTTTCTAAACATTGTTATGTATGCTATTTTTCCATTATAACTAAGCTCTAATGTAGAAAGAACCTGCCCGAGCAATTTTATTTTTTCAGGGGGATTTTGAGCAAAGAGAATTTCATTTATTTCGGTTGGATTCGCCCCCATTCTGATTAATTTAGAACATATCTCAAGAGCTTCTGCAGTTGTGTTGGAAAATTGAAATGAACCAGTATCAGATGCTATGGCAGCATATAAATAAGTGGCTATCTCAGGAGTAAATTTTATTTCTAATTCCTCTCCCAGATAAAAAGCCATTTCGCCTACCGCGGATAATTTGGGCTCCACCCAGTTTAAATTCGCATAATAATTATTTGAATGATGATGGTCTATATTAATCAGAAAATTTTTATCTATATATTCCTGTCCAGAACGGGATACATCAGCGCATTCCAATAAAATTATTAAATCATAATCTTCTCCCTTAATTTGTCCTATTTTAATTCTTTTAGAGAGAGGGAAATTATTAAATGGGACAGGAGTGTTATCTTTATTAATCAAGTCAACTTCTTTTCCCAGCTGTTCGAACATCAGGGAAAGAGCAATTGAAGTACAAATAGAATCT
>CAZWBN010000233.1:0-3015 GCA_964632095.1 uncultured Clostridia bacterium
AAGAAAAAGCTCAGTCCTTCAACTTCTCCTATTCTTGAAAGTAAATATCCTGTCTGTGTTTTATCGAAGAATGAGAGGGGGAGTCGAAGAAGCCGGTGAAATAAGTCTTTTTTTATTTTAACAATTACTTCCTGATTGAAAATACTAAAAAGATAGTTTGTTAGAAAAGAGAATATCAATTTTAAAAGCTGGATCGCAATTAAAAGTAAGATAATTAAGTTTAAAAGTTTTATGTTCTTTGCTACGAGGACATCGTCAATTATGTATTTCATTAAGTAGGGAGTCGGAAGGGCTAAGAGGGAGACGAGAATCATAAAGACGGAAGCAAAAAGAGCTTGTTTCCAGTAAGGTTTTAAGTAAGGTAATAAATATTTTAAGGAGTTAAATTTCAATTTTTGTAATTCTTCCTTCTTTGAAGTTCTAAAGAATTTTTTAAATTTTAGATTTAGAAACATTATTTATTTGGTATTTTAAATTAATACCACATTGCTTTATAACATTTAATCAAAGGAAAACCTTCTTCTGTCTCTTCAACAATATATAATCTCTTGTTTTTCCATAGAAACCATTGCTTAGGTTTTATTTTTAAAGAAATTTTAGCAATATATCTTCCTTTCTGGTCAAAAACATCAAAATAATAATATCCTTTTTTACTTTTTACTTTTTCATAAGTTCCTACAAATATTCTTCCTTTTTCATCAATTGATAAACTCCAAAATACTGGAAAGTATTTTGGAAAGCTAATCTTTTCACCAGGAGGCACTCTATCTTTTCCAAAGATTTCTTTGATTATTTCTTTTTTATCTTTTTCTGTTATTTTTATAGGGTCATATTTTTTAAATATTTTTTTTATTAAAGTGCCATTTGAATTTAGAATTTTTAACTCATATTTATTAGGACTTCCATAAATGATTTTATCTTTTTCTTTTATTTCCCAATAAAAAATTGGGGTGAAAATTCCATTATATTTTGAAAAAGGAATTTCTATTTTGTCTAAAATAACATGAGTGTTTTTTAGAGAGTCAAATTTTATAAATTTGATTTTAATTCCTTTTTCATCTCTACTAATAGCATTTCCAATAATATTTCCTTTTGAATCAATTCTTGGCATTAAAAATACAAGAAAATTTGTTAACCGAAGTTGTCTAAGATATTTTCCGTTGAGAGAGAAAAACATTAAACGACGAGCATATAAATCATGAATCATTATCTCTTTTTGAGGAGTAATTTGAATGAATCTTGCACTTGAGAATTCACCTGGTCCTTGTCCTCCTTTGCTAACTCTCCTGAGAAACTTGCCTTTCTTATTAAAAATTTTAATATTTAATTCCTGTGTATCTAAAACATAAATATTGCCTTCTGGGTCAACATCAAATATAATGTTTGAAAACATATATTCCTCTCGTCCTTCTTTTTCTCCTATTTTAAACTCTTCTTTTAATATTAATCGGGTTGGAACCCCAGATAGAGATACAGGATTTTTTGGATTATAAATAACAATTACTCCATTTTCTCTCTTAATTTCTATTTTTTGGGAATAAATTAATCGACTATTTACTAAAATACATGCAAGGCAAATAATTAGAAAAAGTGTTAATTTTACTTTTTTCATTTTCCTATCCCTTTTTCTACTTTTTTAATTATTCTAATTATATCATTTTCAGAGATATTAAATAATTTTTTAATCCTTTTAACCCAATGTATGTTATAAAAAAAGACACTTTCAAGCTCATTTAGTGCTCTTTCGCAGAAATTTTTTTTAATTTGATTTATTTCAGTTTTTAGTTTTTCTAAGGCTTTCTCCTTTAAAAAATTAATTTCAGAAATCTGAGGAAAAACGCAATTTTTCTCTAAAATCAAGGCACTCATTTTACGTTTCTCACTTATTTGAATATGTTTTGTAGGATTCTTTTGTTGTAAAATTTTCTCTATTATATATATTTTTTCAATTTCATTTATAAAATAGATAATATTATAGTGAGTATTTTTATGAAAAATATATCTATTATAAAGGACATTGAATTGATTATTATTTTTCTTGTAATTAATCTTACCATTTAGAATATTTACTTTATTGTTTCCACCATAAAAATACAAAGGCATTTTCAAAACTTTGTATTTTAGATTCATAATATCTTTGATATTAATTTTATCTATTAATTTAAGATCTCCCCGAGGACTTTTTTCATAAATTGTCTTTTTCCATATTCTTTTAAAAAATTTCTCATTCTCAGTATTTGTTTTTTTCTGAATTTCTTTTTTTAATATTAATTTTAACTTAGATAATTCAGATGCGGTTATTTTTATATTTTTTATTGTCTCAATAAATTTTTCAGCATCTGTATTTTGACAATATAAAAAAATATAATCTTCTACAGTAAATCCTTTTATTATAAATTCAAATTTTGAAATAAGCACATGCTCAAACAAATGAAAAATTCCATTTATTTTTTCATCTATAGAGGAAATTGGAATTAAAAATGCAATGCTATTTTTTTTAATTTTCCCAAATTCCTTTATATGGATTATATTTACAATACGGATTTGAAGCGTATAGATCATTTGTTTTTCTTTTTACAATCTCTCTACAATCAAAGCATACATATCTAAGTTCACAATCTTTGCATTTCTTAATTCTGTCTTTTGTAATAAGCCAATATTTCTTAGCTTTCTCCAGCATATCGTATATGTCATCTTTTTGTAAATCACCGATTATGATTTCACTGAAGATACAAGGTCTTATTTTATTGTCTTTAGTAATAGCAATTTTTTTCCCCCAACAACTATTATATTTTTTATTAAAAGAATAAAGAGATTCAGAAATTCTCCAAAATTCCCCGGTAATTTCTGAAAGTTTGATACATTGGATAAAATTTTTCTCTTTTTTAATTATTTTAGTGGAAGTGAAAAATTTAGGAGGATTTCTTTTACCATAAAAAATTATTTTAAATATTTCAAAATATTTTAGTTTATATTTTATTAAACTGGGATTTATACCTTCTTCAATTTCTAATT
>CAZWBN010000234.1:0-3003 GCA_964632095.1 uncultured Clostridia bacterium
TAAGTTTTTAGTTTCATTTATTTACACCTCGGGGGTGTTAATATCATGGTGAAGAGAAAAATCTATTTTAAAATCCTATCGGCAATTTTGGGAGGAAAAAGATGAAATTTGACAAATCCAATGATTATGATAATATTTTAAGTTTTTCTAAATGATTAAGATAAAATTTAATAAAGAGATAGTTATATGGATTTTAATGATTCTATTTTCTCTTTTTCTTTCTATATTTCTCCTTCATTCTTATGGTGACCCTGTGAAAACGAGTGTTATAACTCGTTCAGGGAGATTTGTTCATTATGACCACAAAGGAGTAGGAGAGTATGTAAGACACTACTTGAAAAAAGATGACATAGTAATTGCAACACATATGTTTTTTCAACATATCTATGCAGGCAAAGTAGACTATTGGCTCTGGACTGGTGGTCCTGGCACATGGGATGTCTGGGAGAAGACTCCTGAAGGCTGGAAAGATGTTTACATAGTCGCAAGATGGATAAATAATTTAAAGAATTTAAAAAGAGTTATAGAAGAGAATCCTGATAAGAGAATATGGATTATTACATCTCCATCAATTTTAAGAAAAGACCACATTAATAAAGCTATATCAGACTTTATTTTTGGAAAGATTGTTTATCAAATTGATACCTCAAGAGGAAGTGCTTTGTTCTTGAACGAAAAGTGTGGGAGAAAAATTATATATTACAAACCAAAGAAAATTTTTTCACCAGGGCATTACAATCTGGTATTAAGGCTTAAAACCGATGAAGATATTTAATGTAAAGAAAAGATTACTTATTATCGTATTTATATTGGGAATGATTTCATTTTCTTATCCCTTAAATGAAGGAGATATTCAAGGGACAATTGAATTTTTTATAGGGAATTATAATATGGATGAACCACGGTTTGAAGCGGTTTATCAAAAGGGAGCGATGATAAAAGGAATTGCTTTTTCAGCTTCTATTATTAAATATACAAATATATATTTTGAGGTGAAATACTTCAAGAAAGATGGTGAGCTGACCTATACCAAAGAGAAAACCACTTTGCAACTTGTTCCTGTTTCTCTTGGGATTAGGCTTATTAAAAAGTTTGGTCCATTTTTTCCTTATTTTGGCGGGGGAGGAGATTTATATTTCTATCATGAGCATAACCCTATTGGAACAGTTTTAAATTATGCTAAAGGGTATCATTTTCAGGGAGGGGTATATTTCCAGCTAATTAAAAAAATACCAATTTTACTGGGAACAAAATTAAAATATACACGAGTAAAAGCTCAGGAAAATGATATAACGGTTCAATTGGGTGGATTTGAATATATGGGTGGCATAATTTTAATCTTTTAGAATTAAAAGTATTTTTTCCATTCGTTAAAATTATATTTTTTTAATTCGATTTTGTTTTTGAATTTTATTTTTACTGTCATGGAAGGAAGTTTTTTCCCCTGACTATAACGAATCGTGAGGAGAGCGGCTTTTTCTATAACATTGTTCTGAGGAGGTGCATCTAAGAAACGAATAATTGTAACCGGCCCAGCTTTTTCAACGGTTGTCATTATTATATCCTTTTCTTTTGCATTTTCTATAAGAATTTTATTTTCTGCTTCGTTTCTTCCAATAACAATTAAATTTCCATTCACAAATATATTCCTTCCTCTCTTTATTAATTCTACATCCTCTAATTTCAATTTACCCTTCCATTTAAGGAGGTTTTTTAATCTTTTAGAAAATTCAGGGTCTGTTAACAAACAGCCTCCAGCAGGAGAAGGATAGTTTTCTAAACCGTATTTTTCAGCTAAAGCTATCTGAGGTTTTCTTGACCTTCCTGACAATTTAAGAAGTTTATCTCTTTTTACCAATCCTTTTTCCTCAGGAATAGTTGGGGGGAGTAATTTTGCTGATAAAGGTCTTAATATATAGCCTTCATAACCTGATTCCCTCTCCACAATTTTCAATGATTTTGGATTCTGAGATTTGGGTCTCTCATTTACTACTTCTCCAGTAGCTATAAAGTGAGAATTATAGTTTTGCATAAGTCCTCCAGTAATTTTTATCATTAGGGCATGGCAATCAATACATGGATTCATATTTTTCCCATAGCCATATTTTGGATTTTCAACCAGCTTGAGTGCTTCTTCTGTTATGTCAATAATTATGAGAGTCCAGTGTAATTGTTTTGCTATTTCTATTGCTTTTTTGGAAGTAAAAAAACAACTCTTAAAATTCACTGGGAGAATATCTATTCCCTGTTCTTCAAGAACCTTCCCAGCCAGTATGCTGTCAAGACCTCCAGAGAAGAGAAGCAAACATCTTGTCTTTCCTTCTTCAAGTTTCTTTGGAGGAAAGTATTCTTGAATATTCATTTTTTATTGAATAAATTCAAATTGGAATACATTTTATTCCTTTTTCCAATAATAATGCTGCAAGAACCCCGCATCCTTCAATGAGATTTCCTTTAAAGGAACCGTCGTAAATTTGTTTTACTCCACACATAGGACTTCTCTCCTTTAGAAATGCTATCCGTATTCTATTTTTTAGAACGATTTCTATAGCTTTTTGAACACCTTCTAAAACATTTGAAGTTTGGTCCTTCCCATATTCATCAATAACCTTTGCCTTTCCTTTTATAACATCTTTTCCATCCCCTTTTAAAATTTCTATTCGAGGTCTTGGGATAGAAAATCCAGATAAGATTTCAGGGCAGAGAGAAATAATTGCATCAAATTCTAATAGTTTTCTAATTAAATCATGATTTAATCTATGTTTTCCATCATAGGCACAGGGAACCCCTATAAGACAACTGCTTACTAAAACCGTTCTTTTCATTTTTTATTTATGATTCGGATATTTTGGAGAGATTATTTTAGCATATTTGTTGGAGTATTTGAATTTAATAATAAATCCTTTTCCATTGGTGTATTTTCCAAATAAAATTATTTTATCTTTTTAAAAAAAGATACTTGACATTTGAAAAGAACCACTTATAATATATAAATGGTTGGAA
>CAZWBN010000235.1:0-2981 GCA_964632095.1 uncultured Clostridia bacterium
AAGCATTAGCTACTGATAAAGATAAAAACCACCTCATGACTATAGAATTTTTAAAGAATGGCTTTATTGGTTAGCAAAGCAGTATAAAGTAGATGAAAAATATATTCAGGCTCACATTAAAAAGATCAAGGAAAAAAGAATC
The DNA here is from genome assembly GCA_964632095.1 of uncultured Clostridia bacterium. Lineage (GTDB taxonomy): Bacteria > Acidobacteriota > Aminicenantia > JdFR-78 > JdFR-78 > JdFR-78. The sequence continues at coordinate 143 of CAZWBN010000235.1, forward strand.
AAATAATTAAATTTATTATCCTATTTTGAAACTCTTCCCATATTTTTTCCGAGGATATTTTCATTTAAATTAATAAATTCCTTTAAATTTGAATTTGTATTAAATTTGATATATAAAAGAAGTAAGAAAAATGGAAAAAATACCGATTCCGATTGTTCTTAAAGATATTTATCTAAATAAAAAGACTGGAATTTTAAAATTTAAATATAAGGATATAAGAAAGACTCTTTACTTGAAAGAAGGGAATTTAATTTTTGCGGAAACAAATCAGGAACTTGAGAGACTTGGTCAAATTCTGTTTAAGCTGGGCAAAATTTCAGAGTCTCAATTGCAAGATATTCATTTATTTGTAAGAAAAGATAAAAAGATAGGAAAAGTTCTTATTGAAAAAGGTCTTATTTCCCCAAGAGACTTGTACGAGGCATGGATTACTCAGATGAATGAAATTGTAACTAATATGTTTCCATATTTTGATGGAGAAGTTGAGTTTCAGGAAAAGGATATTGAAATTTCAAAGGAATATACATTTAAAATCAGTTTGCCTCTATTAATAATCCAAGGAATAAGGGAAATGAAATATTCCCCTAAAATAAAAGAAATATTGGGGAAAGGGATTCCTTATTTGAAAGATAGCGGCAAAGAACACATTGCACTCCTGAACGATTCTGAAAAAGAGCTTCTTAATAGAATTGATGGTCTCACCCCGGCAGACAATTTATTTCCTTATAAAAATATTAGTTTAGAAGATTTCTGGAAGAGCATATTTTTATTCTATTGTCTTGATCTAATAGATTTTAAGGAAAAGGAAGAGGGAAAATTTAAACCCGGTGGGGAGAAGAATTTCGATGAAATACTTACACTTGAAAGGGAATTAGACAGCCTTAATTATTATCAAATATTAAAGGTTTCACCTTCTGCCTATCCTGAAGAAATAAAAAGAGCTTATTTTAATTTTGCAAAACTATATCATCCTGATAGATTTGCAAAAAATGTTTCTCCCGAGATAAAAGAAAAGGCACAGAGAATTTTTGTTAAAATTACAAAAGCCTATGAGACCTTGATTGACCCTAAAAAGAGAAAAGAATATGACTCTTCACCGAAAAAGGAAAAAACAGATTTCTCAAAGGATATAGAGTTAAAATTCAGAAAAGCAAAGGCACTCTACAAAGATGGAAAATATAGAGAAGCTATTGCTTTACTTAAGGATATTTTAAAGTATAAAAAGGATAAAGGGAGCTATTTTCTATTATTGGCTCTCTGTCAATCAAAGATTCCTGCATTTCATAAACAGGCTGAGGAGAATTTTCTTGAAGCAATTAGATTGGAGCCTTGGAATGCAGAATGTTATGTTGGACTTGGGCTCCTCTATAAGAGCGAAAATATGCCGATTAGAGCAAGTAAACAGTTTGAAAAAGCTTTAAGTATAGATAATGAACATCCTATTGCCAGAAGAGAGTTAGAGTTAATTAGAGGGAAAAAAGAAAAGCCTTCTTTAAAAGATTTACTAAAGATGGATTTGGGTTCCTTTTTTAAAAAGAAGAAATGATCAATGTTCTTTTTTGAGATTTAATTCAATTTTTTTTAAAAGCTCTTTAAACTCTTTTTTACTCCCCTTTTTAATATTGAAAAAGAGATGTTCGAGCAATCTCTTTGCATCTTTAACTTTTTCTCCTTTATTTAAAACAACGGCTTTTGCAAGATATTCAATTGCCTCATCTAATTTATTTTCTTCTTTCGCAAGAATTATTCCTATATTATAGGCAGTATCTGAATTGGGATTTTTATTAAATGCTTCTTTAAAATATAATAAAGCTTCATTGATTTTTCCATTACGATAAAGGGATTTAGCATAAAAGTTTAATGAATCAAAGTCTTTTAAAATTGTTGCTGGAAGATGAAAGGCTCTCTCAGCTTCGTTAAAAGATTTTGAATTATAAAAAATTAGTCCAAGTTCCTTTAAGTCATTCAATATCTGAGAATCATTCAAAATTTCGTAAGCTTTAATGTAGTATTCAAGGGCATCAGAATTATTATTTAATTTTTTTAGAGCAGATGCCTTAACATAATATCCTCCTCCAAGAATTTTTATCCATTTTCCCTCGCTATCTGTTTCAGTTTTAATCTCTGAAAGTTCTACAGCGATTTCTGCATATCTTTTCGCCTTTGCTAAATTTTGCTTTAATTTTACATACGAATCTGCCAGAGCTATATATAATTGTATTCTCGCGAAATCATTTAGCCTGGAAAAAGAAAGAGCCTTCTCGCCGTACTCGACGACTTTTGAATATTCCTGCTTTCTCGAATAAATTAAAGCCAGATTGGCAAGCACATATTTTTCATAGGGGGTTCTCTGACCGCCGAATTTTTTTAAATATTCCTCAAATAAAGTTATCTGTTTTTCCAGATTATTTTCATTTATTGCTTTCATATATAAATCATAAGGGTCCTGGCTCTGTAAGTTTAAAAATAAAAGACTGATTAATAAAAAGAATAAAAATTTCTTTTTTAACATATTTCTATTATAATATATTATAATATTTTCTACTATAATCTTACTTTCAAGCTTAGATTTATGTCAATCTTTAAGAAAATTTTAAGAAAGGAGAAAAAAAATGATAAGTGATGTTGAGATTTTTCAGAAAACAAAAATGAAACCAATCGAGGAGATTGCCGGAAAGCTTGGGATAGGGAATAAGTATCTTGAGAAATTCGGGGAATATAAGGCGAAAATCTCTTTAGAAATATTAAATGAGAAAACTGACAGAAAAGGAAAATTAATAATGGTTACTGGAATGTCACCAACTCCTGCAGGAGAGGGAAAAACAACAATAAGTATTGG
>CAZWBN010000236.1:0-2953 GCA_964632095.1 uncultured Clostridia bacterium
TTGTTAGATTACACTAATTTATAATATATCTTACAATTTTTGTCAACTTAAAAATCCTCCAAAATTTTATTAATTATAAAATCATGAATGAAATTTCATATAAAGTACCGATAAAATTCAATTTCAGAACCAAAGAAAATCAGTTTTATCCATAATCTTGCGAATATATAAATCTGCTGCCAGATAAAACTTAATAATATTAGCAATGAAGTATTCTTTGGAATTATATAAGCAATTTCCATGTAAATGAATGTGATAATTAGAAAGAATAGTCCAATAAGTAAATATAATCCCCATGCTTTAAAAAATCTTTTTCCCAAAAATTTCAAAGTAAAAAGAGTTTCTTTTATTACCTTTTTGCTATTTGAAATAACCACTCTGATTTTGGCATAGTCAAAAAACATGGTCACTATGGTGAAGAGTAGAAGAAGAACTACAATTTTTAAATTGCTAACAATAATTAAGGGCCACTCGGTGGTAGCTTTTTTAGTGAAAATTTCTAAAATCATGCTAATAATTCTATAAAATAATCCTAAAAAAACCACATATACAACGATTGAAATTAAAAACAATTTAAAGAATCTCCAGAAAAAGAAGCCACAGTCAGAGAAAAAGTTCTTCAAATTCACATTTTCAAAAGTTACTGTAAGTCTTCCAATAATTCCTCCATTTAGAAAAATGTAAAGCAGTAAATAAAGCAGAGCAGGAAAGATTATTCCTCCAATTAAAGCAGGTGAAAAATCCCGAAATTTATACAGGACATCCCCGAGCCAGAATAGGTCAAAACCCTGAGCTAATTTCTCTCCCATTAGAGATTTAGAAATATTTTTATTAATCATAAAATATACTGGAGCTACCAGCATTAATGAAAACAGGAAATTAATTATCCATAAATAAATAATTATTTTAAAATTAGTATTTGCTGTTGAGATTCCATTTATAAATAATTTAAATATTCTCATTCTTTTCCTCCTTAACTAAAAATACTTATAAACTGGAGAAAATTCTGTACCCAGAAGAGTAATTTATTTGTCCATCTTAATGCTCCCCTTCGATCTGGTTTTAATTTTAGGCTATTATTGGTGATATTTGAATCAATCAGGAAAATATTCTCCGGGTCAACCTGGGCATATTTTACTTTACAATTTTTAATGAATTTAAATTCAGTCCAGCGGGCTTTTCCATCCCAGTATTTAATTTCCTCTGTTCCATCTTCAAATACTATTTTAACTTTTAATTTTACATCTCCACCAAGTTTTGCTTCACCAAATCTTCTTACTTTAACAATTGTAAGATATTTGGGTGTTTTAATCTTCTTGTCAATTTCTTTTACCTTTTTGGTAGTGATTTCTTCTTTTTTTCCATTTTTATCGAAGATACCCCGGGCTGTTCTAATTTTCTTTGAGATTAGAGAGGAAACACCATAGTCAAATTCATTTGCCTTAAAAAATAGTTCATTGAAAAACCAAGTCATATCTTTCCCGGAAACTTCATTGACAACATTAATAAAATCCTGAGTATGAGGATGTTTAAATCTATATCTCATCTGAAAAGTTCTGAGAATTTTGAGCATTGTATTCTCACCGAGTAATCTTTCAAGTGTATAAAGACATGTGGAAGCTCGCTGATAAACATTAAGCCCGTAACTTGCGCTATTATAGAATTGCCATGAGTTATTAACTATAGGGTCAAACTTTACAATTTGAATACCAAGTATCCTGTCAAACTGGTAATCATAGTATCTTACCTTATCAATATACCGAGTATATGGTATTCCTCCGATTCTGATGGAAAATGAGGAGGGTCCATATGCTTTTGCTAAAACTTTTCCTGTTGAATAGGTATTAATTCCTTCATCAAGCCATGCTTCTTCAAATTCATTATTTGCGCACATTCCATACCAGTATCCATGTCCGAATTCATGAACAATTACTCCTTCAGGGCTGAGAACCTTTTTACTGAGAAAGATACTCGTGCCAGCTGTAAAAAGAGTTGGATATTCCATGCCCCCGCATCTGCTTCTAAAAGGTGGATCAACCATTGTTATTGTTTCATAGGGATAAGGGCCATACCATAAGCCATAATATTTAATAGCCATTCTCAGGGCTTTAAAATGTCTTTCAATTTGATTTTTATGTTCAGGATTTATTAAGAGAATCATTTTTACATTTTTTAATTTAATTTCTTCAACAGGAAGATTTAAGATTTTTGATAATTCTTTGTATTCCTGTGGGCTTACCTCCTGATCCGCAATAAAATCTCTTTCAATTTTTATATAATCAGGGTCAGCAGTCCATGCGAAATCATGAATATGATTTTGCCAGTAGGTATATGTAATTGTTCCTTTTTCTTTGTTCTCAATTGAAGAAATTAATTTTCCAGAAGCTCCGACCACGAATTCTTTTGGGACAGTAATGTGAACAGTAAATTCTGCAAAATCTGCATAAAATTCGCTTGTGAGATGATACTGATGGCAGTTCCAGCCTTTCCCTTCTTCGTAAACTCCTGGTTTTGGAAACCATTGAGCTATAAAATATGCGTTATGATAATATCCAGCTCTTAAGATTGTTCGAGGAACTTTTGCTTCAAAGAAGATTTCGAAGCTTATTTCCTCTCCGGGTTTTAATGGTTCAGGAAGAAGAACTTTCATGACTGTCTGATCATCGGGTCTTGGAGGTTTATCGGGGGACATAAATTGAATGGTTGGGGTGAGGTCCGCACCATTAATTATTTTTATTTTTTTTACATCTATCCAGCCCCACTCCCCATCTTTAATTTTTACTCTATAAAGCTGTCCTTCGTTAGATTCCTCATATACTGCGCTTTTTTCATTTTTAAAGGCGTTCCAGTATAAATGAAACCAGAAATCCGAGATTTCATCCTTTGTGTCATTGAACCATGTGATAATTTCTTTTCCATGGAGCATTCTATTTTGATGGTCAAGTTCAACCCA
>CAZWBN010000237.1:0-2933 GCA_964632095.1 uncultured Clostridia bacterium
AAAATGAGCCAGCGGAGGGATTCGAACCCTCGACCTACTGATTACGAATCAGTTGCTCTACCACTGAGCTACACTGGCTTTCTAAATTAAATGTAAATTAAATATGCTTGGATTGTCAAGAAACTGAAATTGTAATGTTTATCAAACAAATAGAAATACAGGGTTTTAAATCTTTTCCAGAAAAAACAAAGATAGTCTTCCATCCCGGAGTAACTATTATTGTTGGACCAAATGGATGCGGAAAAAGTAATATTGTTGACTCAGTTCTCTGGGTTCTCGGTGAACAGAGACTTAAAAATATCAGAGGGGACAGAACAGAGGACATTATTTTTAATGGAAATTCAAGAAGACCTCCTCTTGGAATGGCACATGTATCATTAATTATTGGAAATGAAGAAAAAGAATTGATAATCGAACATAGGGCTTTTAGAGATGGAGAAAGCGAATATAAATTAAACGGGAAAAGAGTTAGACTAAGAGAAATCCAGGATGCATTGTGGGCAGAAGGGATAGGAGAAAAGGAATATTTTGTAATTTCTCAAGGAAGTATAAATCAAATTGTAACTGCAAAATCAATGGAAAGAAGATTATTTTTAGAGGAAGCTGCAGGAATTGGAAAATACAGAGAAAGAAAAAAACAAACTCAGAATAAACTTTTTGAGAGTGAGCAGAATTTGATCCGTCTCGAGGATATTATTACTGAGGTTGAAAGACAGAAAAAATCTCTCAAAAGACAGGCTTCAGCGGCACGGAGATACAGAGCATTACGAGAAAAAATTCGGCATTTAAATTTCATGTATTTTAAAGAAAAAATTCGAATTCTGAAAAAAAATCAGCAGCAAATCTTGAAAAATTACTATAGATTCTTTGAAAAGGAAAAGGAAATTTTTAAGAAAATAAAATCCGAAGAGATAAAATTGACAAAGATGGAGAGTGAGATATGGAATGAAGAAAACAAATTAAAGAATTTACAGAAAAATCTATTTGCTCTTAATTCTCAAGTTTCAAAATTGATTTCCCAGAAAGAAAAAGAAGAAAAAAAGCTGGAATTTCTCCGCGATAAAGTCCAAAAGGCAGAATCAGATTTAAAGGAAAATACCATAGAATTAGAACAGATTGAGAAAAAACTCCAAAAAAATCTCGAGAAGAAAAACAACCTTCAAGAAATCAATAAAAATAAAGAGAGTAAATTTAAAAATACTGAGGAGAAATATAATCACATTAAGGGCAGAATTAATCAATTAGAGAATGAAATAAAACAGAAAGAAGAAGAGAAAATCAATTTACAACAAAATCTTACCTCATTAAAAAATGAAATATTGATTGTAAATAAAGAAAAAGAGAGCCTCTCTTCCCAAAAGAAAAAACTTTTCTCTGATTTAGAAAGAGAAAATAGATTTTTAAGAGATAAAAGGGAAAATTTAATTCAGGTAGAAAATGAATTTAGAATTTTAGAAAATTCAATTGGAAAAAGTAAAAAGAAAATAAATATTTTAGAAAGAAAAATTAAAGAGCATGAAAATTTAGTGGAATCTATCAGAAATGATTTAGAAAAGAAAAAAACAAAATTGAAAGAACTGCTCGATCAGCTTAAATTTTTAGAACGATTAAAAAAAGAAAAAACTCCTTTTAAATCCCAAGAGAAATCAGCCGTGCTCGTTGAATTTATAGAGGTTGAATCCGACTATCTTACGCCTGTTGATGTCTTCTGGAAAGAAGAATTAAAAGCTGAACTTCTTGAAATCGAGGATTTTATAAAAATTTTAAGTCAAAGAACTAATTTAAAAGGATTTTTTTTATTACCGAAGAAAAATACTCAATCTGGGGCAAACATTCCAAAACGAATTCTAAATAATCCTTCAGTCATAGGGATTTTAAAGTCAAAAGTCAAACTTGAACAAAAATATAAGAAATTTTTCTCCTCATTAAAAGATGCTGTAATAGTAAAAGATATAAACTCTGGAATAAATCTCTGGCTTAAAAATCCTGAAATAAATTTTGTAACCCTTCAGGGCGATATTATTTTAAATAATGGTCTTGTAAAATTCGCACAGGAAGAGGAAGGTATTCTAAAAATTCAAAAACAAATAAAGGAAATTTTAAATGAAAAAGAATTTTTAGAAAAAAATATTTCAAGCCTGGAATCCGAATTGAAAGAAAAAGAGAAAGAATTAGAAAATATAATTGAGGATTTTAAAAACGAAAATAAGCTTTATTCCGAACTTGAAAGAAGTTATTTAGAGAAAAGAAAAGATTATGAATTTGTAAAAAAGGAAGTTGATAACATTCTTGAAAGAGTTAATGTATTCAAACAAGAATTAGAAATCCTGGAAAAAGAAGAGAAATCACTCAATGAAGAAGCAAAGAAATTATGTTTGGAAGAGAACAAAGTAAGAGAAAAATTAGTAAAAGAAGATAAAGAGTTTGTTGAATTGAAAAGGAAATTTACTGAATTTCAGGAAGAATTTAAAAAAATATCCGAAAAATCAATTCAAATAAAAGGTGAGCTTAACCTGATCCAAGAAAAGATTAATAATATAAATAATGCTATTTACTCTTTGCGAGAAAGAAAAGAAAAAATAAATAACAAGATAAAAGAACTTATTGAGGAGATTAACTCTTCTGAAGAGAATATTATTAAAATTAATCAGTTTTTACATAAAAGCAATATTGAAATTGACAAGTTAAAAGGAAGGGAAAAGGAAATTCGAGAAAAAGTTGAAAAAATTGAATGCAAATTAAAATCAAGTAAAAGTGAATATAGGGAAAAGGAGAAAAATCTTAATGAATTAAGAAATAATTATGAAAAAACAAAAGAAGAAAGAATAAAATGGGAGGTGCAAAAAGCTGAAATAGAAAGAGATCTTATAAACATTGAAGAAAAATGCTGGCAAGAGTTAAATAAAAGTATTGAGGAAATTGAGAAGGAAACA
>CAZWBN010000238.1:0-2933 GCA_964632095.1 uncultured Clostridia bacterium
AAGCAGAATTGAAATTTGTGAAGGAATTTAGAAATTATGGACCTGGAATTGTTACTTCTCTTGATATTTATCTTCCGATTCCAAAGAATCGTGATAATCAAATTTTGCTTGAGCCCGTGTCATTTGAACCTGAACCGGATGAGATAATCACAGATGAATGGGGTCAAAAAATTGCACATTTTCATTACGACAACTTAAAACCAGGAACAGTAGTAAAGCCTGGATGGAAAGTGAAGGCTAAAATCTATGCAGTAGAGTATTTTATATACCCTGATAGAATTGGTTCCATTGATGAGATTCCAGAAGAAATAAGAGAAAAATATACAAAAGACGGAGATAAATATCGATTATATGACCCTTTTATAAAGAATTTAGCGAAGAAAATAGCTGGAAGTGAAAAAAATCCTTACTGGATTGCAAGGAAGGTTTTTGATTACTTAGGGAAACATTTAAGCTATAATTTGAAGCCTCTCGGTGGATGGAATCCTGCTCCAACTGTTTTGAAAAGAGGTACCGCCTCCTGTTCAGAATATTCTTATTCAATGATTGCTCTTTGTCGCTCCTTAGGAGTTCCGATTAGATATGTTGGTGCAATAAGTAGAAGAGGCGATGATGCCAGTATAGATGAAGTTTTTCATCGCTGGACCGAGGTTTATCTGCCTCCCTACGGATGGGTTCCATTTGATGCAAATAAAGGTGATACAGAACTTCCAGGACATAAAGCCCTTGGGATTGGAAATGTAAGTGCGCGTTATATAATTACGACCGAAAATGGAGGAGGAGATAAATATTTATGGTTTGGATACAATTATGGTTTTAAATGGACTTCCAAAGGAAAATGTAGAATTTATGAAGAAAGTTATGGAATTTGGTCTCCTTTAAAAAAGAAGAAGATAAATCAGCCTATTGAATAATTCCAGTTTAATTTATGAAGCTGAGTAAGTTAATACTAACAGGTATATTTGCTAATATTTTCCTTATTAACATTAATCTATGGTGCTTAACTTCAGCTTATCATACTCACCCGAAAGAAGAAGGTTCTTTGAAAAAGAACTTTTTTGCAGGGATTCTCTTGGGGAGCTATCATATTAAAGATGACAGATTTGAAAGAATCTATAGAAAAAAGAGGAGTATTTTAGGAATAGAAGTAATTTATGAATTATATAAAAAGCATAAATATATAATAGAAGGGGCATTCAGTTTTAAATTCTATTCAACAGATGGTTATTCCACAATAACAGGAGATTATACTAAATTTTCTCTTCGTCCTTATGTTTTAAATTTTAGAACAAAGTATAAACTCTCGGAATTTTTTAACCCCTTTACAGGATTTGGTCTTGATTACTATTCTTATAAAGAGGAATGTCCAACCTTGAAGACCACTCAAGGGAGTAAGATGGGGTATCACATTGAAATAGGAGGATGTTTGGAAATCCCGAAATTGGAGAAATTCGGAATAAGAGGATATTTGAGATATTCGGTTGTGAATGCAGAAGAGAATAATATAAAAGTTGAATTAGGTGGTGTGGAATTCGGGATGGGTATTTTTTACAAATTTTCAATTTAAAAATGAGAACAAAAATACTTTTAACAATTATTCTTATAATATTTATTGCATTCTTTTCAATATTTTTATTCGTCAATAAGAATAAAAGTAGTAAAAGAATTTTGGATTCTCCAAAAATTGTAATAATTGGACTGGATGGTGCGAGCTGGAATTTTATTAATCCTCTTCTTAAGGATGGAAAATTGCCCAATATAAAAAAATTAATGCATGAAGGAAGTTACGGTGTTCTTAGGACAATAAGACCAACAAGGTCTGTTTTATATGGACCTTTATTGCAACTGGTAAATCTCCCCGGAAGCATGGAATTTTTAATTGGGTTTTTTTAAAAAATGGTAATTTTATTCCATCCAGAAGGAATCAAAGGAAGGCAAAGACTTTTTGGAATATTTTGAGTGAAGTAGGATTCAAGGTAGGAGTGATTAACTGGTTTGCTACTTTTCCTCCTGAAAAGATAAACGGGTTTATAGTTTCGGATGAATTTAAGAGAGGAAGGAAATTACATTCTCTGCGGACAAAGTTGACTTATCCTCCAACTTTATATAAAAAAATTGAATTCGCATATCAAAAGAAAAAAGATTTTATGAAAATACTGAATGAAGAAAAATTGCCGGATTATAGGGAATGGTCTTCTAAAGAAAGGAGCCAGAGTAAATTAGTTTCCCTTTTCCCTAATTTTGTTATGTATGAAAAAACTATAGAACTCGCTGGTTTATATTTATATAGGAAATTCCCGGTTCATGTTTTCGCAATATATTTCCGTTTAATCGATGTTGTTTCTCATTTTGCCTCTGGGTTTCTGAGACCTGAGTTGATAGAAAGAGGTTTGAAAGAAGAGAAGCAGGGAAAAGTTTCAGATGAGACTTTGAAATTAATAGATAAAGAATTTAGTAGAATAATTGAACCTGTTTATTCTTATTCTGACCGTATTGTAGGAAAATTTCTTAAACTGGCAGATTCAAAAACCACCTTTTTTATTATTTCAGACCATGGTTTCTGTTATCATAATGGGGGATACGGACATTCTGACACACCTGAAATACCTCATGGAATTATTTTAGTGAGAGGACCGAATATAAAAAAACATTATGAAATAAAAAATGCTCATATTTATGATATCCTTCCAACTATTCTATTCATTCTGAATCTTCCAATTGGAAAAGATATGGATGGTAAGGTTTTAAAAGAAATTTTTGAGGAAGATTTTCTTAAAAAAAGAATGGTTAAATATATTGACAGTTATGAAGGTAAAATTGAATTCAGGGATTTTAAAAGGAATAAAATTTTAGACAAAAAATTAATGGAGGAGCTTAAAGCACTTGGTTATATTAATAAATCCCTAAATTGCCATTAGAAAATTTTACTTAAA
>CAZWBN010000239.1:0-2927 GCA_964632095.1 uncultured Clostridia bacterium
TATATTGTTGAGACAGCAGAAAATGGAAAAGAAGGTTTAAGTAAGACAAAAAAGTTCATCCCGGATATTGTTCTGCTTGATATGAATCTACCTGATGTTTCAGGTATAGAAGTTCTTTCAGAAATTAAAAAATCTTTGCCCAAAACTGAAATAATAATTATGACAGCGTATGGAACAATTAAAAATGCAGTAGAAGCAACAAAACTCGGTGCATATGATTATCTCGAAAAACCTGTGGATAATGAAGAATTATTGCTTGTTATCTCCAGAGCTCTTGAAGTAAAAAAGCTGACAAGAGAAGTAGAAGAATTAAAATCTGAGCTTTCAGCAAAATATAAATTTTCAAATATTATTGGGACAAGCAGTAAAATGAATTCCATTTTCCAATTAATGGAGAAAATAGCAAAAGTTGATGGAACAGTTTTAATTACAGGAGAAAGTGGGACAGGAAAGGAACTTGTTGCTCGTGCGATTCACTATAATAGCCCGAGAAGGAATGGTCCTTTTGTTGTTGTAAATTGTGGAGCTATTCCAAAGGAATTAATTGAGTCTGAGTTTTTCGGACACATAAAAGGAGCTTTTACTGATGCAAAAACAGAAAAAACTGGAAAATTTGAGTTGGCACAAAAGGGAACAATTTTTCTTGATGAAGTTGGGGAATTATCACAGGAAGCTCAGATAAAACTACTTCGCGCTCTCGGAGAAAAAGAAATTGTTAAAGTAGGAGGGACTAAAACCATTCCCATAGATGTGAGAGTTATTGCTGCAACGAATAAGAATTTAGAGGAGGAAGTGAAAAAAGGAAATTTTCGAGAGGATTTATATTGGCGCCTTGCAGTCCTTTCTATTCATCTCCCTCCCCTTAGAGAAAGAAAAGAAGATATTCCTCTTCTTTGCGAACATTTTATTAAAAAGTACAATCAGGAATTAAAAAAGGAAATAAAAGGAATTTCACCCAAAGCAATGGATTATCTTATGAAGTATTTCTGGCCTGGTAATGTCCGAGAGCTTGAAAATGTTCTTTATGAAGCCATGGTTCTTGCTGAAAAAGAAATAATAGATGTTAATAATCTCCCTTTGAGAATAACGGGGATCGAAGAAGAAATGGATATGAATTTTGATTTTAATAAATCCCTTAATCAGATTATAGAATCTATTACTGAAAAAATAGAAAAGAGAATGATTCAAAAAGCCCTTCAAGAATGCAGGGGAAACAGGATAAATGCAGCTAAGAGGCTGGGAATTTCAAGAAAAACCCTTTTCAATAAAATGAAGCGTTATAATTTATTATAAAACTAATCCCTTCTTTCAACGGGTAAAATGAGACAGCTTGGACCGCCTCTTCCCTTTACGAATTCTGATAAATCTATAGCATGAATTTTATAGCCTTTTCTTTCCAGTGCCTCAATAGCTTTGTAATTCGAGTAATCCAATATTATTTCTTGGTTGCCAAGGTAAATAACATTTGATGTTATTGAACTTACACATTCTATTTCGGTTACCTCAAACCCTTTAAAAAAATCTTTAGGAAATACATTTTTACAACAAAGAATATTTTCAGGACCGATCATGCTCATTGGTCCACCTATATGTAAATGATGTTCAGGAAGATTTATTATACGGATTTCATAATTCATAGATTTTAAAATTTCTGAAATCTGTTTTACACCTTCTTTATTCGTTCTTAGAGAATGACCGATAAAAGCAACTTTATCTGCGAGTATAATATCTCCTCCTTCAACAGTGCCCGGCTCTTTTATGCTTCCTGCCAATGATTCACCAAGTGAATCAAGAATTTCTGACATCCACTCTTCTTCACCTCTTCTTGTTTCTAATCCCATTCGCAATTTAATATAACCCTTCGGAGTGCATACAGCAGTATCCCGTGTGAAAACAGAGTTTGGATGATTCTGAAACTCAGGAACATCAATTACTATACTGCCAAAATTTCTGAGTATCTTTTTTAATTCATTATGTTGTTTTCTTGTTTTCTTTTTATCAGCAATTTCTTCAATATTGTGAGCTTTTAAATTGTCTATTCTAAAATACTCTTTTTCTGGGGTACAAACTATTACTTTTCTTAATCTTTCACCTTCGCTTCTTAACATGAGATTTTAAATAATTTAAATTATTATTTTCTTTTCATAGGATTAAACTGAACCTCTTTATATCCAGTTGGAAGTTCATAATGTCCTTTTGGTGGAGATTTTTCAGTTATTTCAATCACTTCTTCAGTAGATTTTATATTGCTTCCCATCACGCTACTGTTTGATACTATATAAATGGGGAGTCCTTTTATTTTCTTAAACTCATCTAAAATATTTTTGAACATTAGATTTAAGCCCATTATACTTTCAGTGGATTTTTCATACGTTTCATAATTAATTTTAACATCCTTTGTAGTCCAAATTTCCATGTTTGTATTCATCATCCCGCCTTGCAAATTCATGGTGTATTTCCGACAATTCCATTTTCCTATTTTACGTGTCTCTCCTGTATCAGTTACCGTGGCATTTGCTTTCATCATTTGCATCATTTGTTGAGCTTCTGGGGGTAAAATTTTATTGTAATCAATGGGTAAATCAATTACAGAATAAGTCTTCTCATCATGATTAATAATATACATTTTATTAATATCCAGTCTTACAATAAAGCTCTCCTTGTTTCCTTCGTCATTTCTGAATTTATCTTTACTTAACCATTGAGTAATAATCACATCCTCAGCAGGATGAGTTTTTCCCATTACTGTATAAGAGTCAGTGTGTCTTTTTGAACGGATAAGAACATCTCCCTGAGCAAAAGGAGTTAATAAGAGTGTGGAAATAAGAAACAATCCAAGTGATACAAATAAATTAAATTTTCCTTTCATAATAACCTCCTAAGCTTTCACTATAAGATAATCTTGGATATAAATCAACCTTTAATTG
>CAZWBN010000240.1:0-2922 GCA_964632095.1 uncultured Clostridia bacterium
GATTTTTCCAAAACATATTCTTTTTGCCATTCTCTAATGCTTTTAAAAAAAGAAGAAAAAAGAATTGTATTTAAATTTCCTCCTTTTTCATATACTTCAATTATATTATCAACTTTATATGGATTAAAAACGCATGGCATTACATTACCATTCCAGTCTATATATAAGTATCCCCCTGCTCTTCCTGCAGAAATACACCCTGAACTCACTGCCCCACAATTCCAGAAATCAGCTAAAAACAATCCCTTTTCCTTTATATATTTCCATGTTTTAAAATACATTTGAAGACGCTGTTGAGGAGTCACCATCAAATCTAAAGTATAACTTCTCCCTATTGGCATGTATTGAAAAATCCATCCATAAAGAGCACCTTGTTTATAAAAATAAAAGTCAATAAATTCTTCACTCAGAATAAGATCTGCATTAAATCTTGTTGCTGTAATGGAAATCCCAAAAGGAACCCCATATTTTCTTAAATTCTCAAAAGCTTTTATTATTTTTTTAAAAACACCTTTTCCTCGTCTTTTATCTGTTTCATCTTCAAATCCTTCTACTGAAATAGCTGGAGTAATATTTCCAACTTCTGCGAATTTTTCTGCAATTTTTTCGTTTATAAGGGTGCCGTTTGTGTACATTAAAAAGAATGTGTCATTATGTTCTGCTGCCAAATCAAAAATTGTTTTTCCATTACTTTTATATGCAAGAGGCTCACCTCCTGAAATTACAGTGAAATGAGATCCCCATAGTTCTTTCTGTTCTTTAATAATTCTACTTACAATCTCATAATCCAATTTTTCCCTTGCCTTTTTAAAGCTATTTGCATAACAACCTGTACAATGAAGATTACAAAATTTAGTAGGACTTATTGTTATAAAACCAGGAGGTTTAAAGCCATACTCTCTCTCAAAATTTTCTAATTTACCCTTCTCTTTTAAATAAATATTTCCAAATGAATTAAGAAATTTAGAAATTATTTTTCTGGAAATAAGTCCTTCTCTTAGGCCTCTATCCAGTGAATTAATTATGCTTTTTAACATATAAAACTTATCTTCTTGTAATTTTCTTGGGAAATGGACTATGTCTTTTAATAGAAGTGCCTTATAAAATCTGTTCTCTATGATTTTAAACAGCAACTCCCTGGAATAATTATTAAGAAAAGCTAAAATTATTATTTTTTTAAAAGGACTTTGTAATATCATTTTTCTTAAACTCATTTTAACACCTCCTTTGAATGGTATTCTTTATATCTTTTATAATATCTTCACCTGCTTTCTCCCCTGCCTCAATAGCTTCTTTTGCTTTATAGAATTCCCTTGGTTTAATATTTGATATATTGGGTTCAATAAGAAAATCTGGTTTATCCCTTTCCAGCCTGAGCTTAATTATCTCCTCTTCAAAAATATTTATCGTATTTAAAAGGATGGAAATAATATTCGGAGGAGAATATTTACTCTCTTCTTTCTCATTTTCTTCCTTTTCCTTTTTCTCTTTTTTAAACACGGGTGGAAAAGGAGGAATAACATTTACAGCAATTACTATATCTGCTCCCATTCTCTTAGCCACATTAACCGGCACTGGATTAACCACTCCTCCGTCCACTAAAAATCTATTCTTATGATGAACAGGCGTAAAAATAGCAGGTATGGATATACTTGCCATAATAGCATTAACTAAAGGTCCTTCATCAATTATTACTTCCTCTCCTGTCAAAATATCAGTTGCAACACATGCAAATTTTTTCTCCAATTCTTCAATATTCTTTTCTCCAAGAACAGTTTTTAAAAACTCTTCTATTTTCTTTCCATCAATTAAGCCTGAAAAAGAAATTGCTAATGAAAACATTTTTGCAAGAACTTTTTTATTTGTGTTAATCGCAATTTCTTCCATTTGGAACGCATTCATTCCACCCGCATATGCTCCTCCTATAAATGCACCCATACTTGTTCCTGCAATTATGTGAATAGGAATTTTATTTTTTTCAAGAACTTTCAATACTCCAATATGAGCTAAACCTCTTGCTGCTCCACCTCCAAGTGCTAACCCAATTTTTAAATCTTTCATTTGAATTTTAAAACAATTTAGTTTTTTGTTCGATTATAAATAAAAAAAATTATTTTTTTAATAATCCATGAAACAGAATTTCTAATAGTTTATCTATGTTTTTCTCAATATCAGAAGACGGGATTTTGACTGTCCATGGATATTCTAATCCTTTAAATGCAGAAACGATAGCAAAAGAAGTTAATTCTATATCCTTTATCGCAAAAATATTTTTTTGAATCCCCTCTCTCAAAATGCTTTTAACAGTTTCTATTTCTCTATGGAAATCTTTTTCCCTGATTTTCTCTATAAAATGATAATGTTTTAATAAATTATTATTTTTTAAAGCATTGTAAATATTGGATAATTCATTTAAACATTTCATTCGTGTCAGAACAAAAGCCTTCAGCTTTTTATATGGATTATCTTCTCTCGAAATTGCTTCCTGAATCTTTTCATGTAAAATCTGACTTTCCTTTTCTATTACCTTTTTATATATTTCCTCTTTTCCTTTAAAATAATGATAAAGGCTGGCTTTTCCCATTCTGGCTGCTTTAGCAATTTCATCAACAGTTGTTTTGAAAAAGCCAAATTTTGCAAACAATTCTTGTGCTACTTTTAATATTAAAGATTTCTTTTTTTCCTTCATTTTAAAATTTTAGACCAAATTAGTTTTTTATTCGAAATTAGTATATTATTAAAAATAAAATTTGTCAATAATCCGAATTAAACCAAAATTGTCGATAGAATTTTAAAATAGATTTTTCCCCATTTTTTGATAATTTTTCAATTAATAACAATCCACACCTTTTAATATTTTCATTTTTCACTCACAAACCATGATATTAACACCCCCGAGGTGTAAATAAATGAAACTAAAAA
>CAZWBN010000241.1:0-2918 GCA_964632095.1 uncultured Clostridia bacterium
ATCTTTTCTGGAGTATATCTTTAGATAGTCATGACCCTAATTATCACGATAAATTTCGAGGTAAAAGAGGCTGTTGGGCGAATACAGTAAAAAATATAAAAAAATTAGTCGAAAGAGGCTTTTTAGTAAGAGTGGCAATGGCAGTTACTCCTTACAATATTGCTCATATGGAAAAAGTTGCTGAATTATGTGTTCAATTAGGAGTAAAAGCGTTTACTTATAGCCCGGTGTTACCCTTTGGAAGAAGTAAGCATTTAATTTGGGATTTAAACTCTATTCAAAAACTTGTTGACAATGAAAGAAAAGTGAGAAAAAATTTTGGGGACATTATTCCTATTGTAAATTTAGAACATCTTGGTAAAAATGAATTTAATATAAACTGTGGGGCGGGATGGAGATCGGTTGTTATAGATCCAAAATTGAGGATAAGACCCTGTGTAGTGTCCGATTCGGAGAAAGATGTAATTGGTAAAATTTCTCCATACTATCCGAAATCCTCCTTCGAAGCGATTAAAGATGTTACTTCAGTCTATGCGAATTTAGAGGTGCCTAACAAGAAGATATGTAAAGATTGTAAGTTTTTGAATTTTTGTATTCCTTGTCCATTAAGAGCAAGAGAAATTATCGAGCGTGATTTAAAAAAGCCAACAGAATGTAAGTGGATAAGTAAAGTTGAAAATAAATTTTTAAAAATATTTTTCAAAGATTATGCATTATAAAATACTTTTTTATTTATTTTTTGGGCTTTATGGATATTTTAGATTCGCTATTATCCTATGGAAAGGTAAAAAATTTTTCTCAGAAGGAAAAATAAATACGAAAGCCTTAGCAAGATACGAATTATTAGATTTAATTTTCGGATTATCTTCTCTTCTCTTCACATGTTTCATTATAATAAATTCAATAAATAGAATAGAAAAAAGTTTTATTTTAATATCTTTTCTTTACAGTTTATCATTAATATTAAGAAGCTTTAGGAATCGATTGAAAATTGCCCAGCGTACTACTCTCTATAGAAAAATTTTTAATTATGGAGCTAATTTAAATATTGTTTTATCTGCATGGATGTTGACCATTGTTTTAAATTTTCTTAAAATTGAAGGAGAAATTTTATGGGTTTTATTACTATATTTTGGAATATTTATTTTTATATGGTGGAAATAGAAAGATTTAATAGTTTTAATTTTTAAGAGATTTTCATCTATTTCAAAATAACTTAATATGAAAACCAAAATAATAGAAGTTAAGAATTTAAAAAAGTTAATAAATGGACAACCAATTCTCAAAAACATAAATTTAAATGTTTATCAGGGGGAAATTTATGGATTATTGGGGGAAAATGGGGCGGGGAAAACAACTACTTTACGCACGATTATCGGCCTTCTTAAAAAAGACTCGGGAAAAATAAGTATCTTTGGAGACAAATTATCAAAAAAGCACTTTCAATATTTAGGGATAATGTTTGAATATGAGTCTTTTAATTCGGCATGGTCTGTAATAGATAATTTAAAACAGCATTGTTACATTTATGGAGTAAATGAAAATAGAATATATGAACTCCTTGAATTGCTTAATTTTCCCAAAAAAGATATATCTAAAAAATTTAGAGAACTTTCAAAAGGTTCAAAGAGAAAAATTTCCTTTGTATCAGCTATTCTTCATAACCCTAAACTCTTGATTCTTGATGAGCCTACTACAGGATTAGATCCTGAAATGCAAATAAGAATAAGAAATATTTTGTTAAATTTTAAATCTGAAAATAAAACCATTCTTTTTAGCTCACATAATTTATATGAGGTTCAAAAGATGTGTGACAGAGTAGGTATAATTAAAAATGGAGAAACAATTATTGAACTTTCTATCAATGAACCTATTTATTTAATAAAGGGCGAATATCCAGAATTGATTGAAAATAAGGTGAAATATAGTGACTTTTATGTTATAAATGAAGAAACAATTAAAAAATTCCATATAAAAGCTCCAAAGTCTGCATTAAAGAGCCTTGAGAATCTATATCTTCAAATCATTAGGAGAAAAGATGAACAAATTAGCTCTTTTAAAACTTGAATTTAAAAATTTTTTGAAATTATCCAAAATTCCTATTCTTATATTCATAGTAATCTTAATTATTATAATAAGAAATATTCAAATCCCATTCGAAGTTTTCAAAGAGAATAAAAATATCTCTACCTTTTTAACACTTTCTATTTTATTAGCGATATCTTATGCTGGCGTTTTTATTTTTACATTTGGGTTCGGAAGAAAAAAATTAAATAATATTTATCATAGATATTTTATTTCTCCTACAAAGCCTATTTCATTATTTTTTATAGAGCTTGCTCCTCCATTTACTTTGAGTCTTTTAGGAACAATTTCTTACGGTATTTTTATTTACTTAAAATTTCATCCTGTTTCTCTATCGATTTTTATTTTTATTATTATAATTTGCCTCATTTTCCTAATCGGCGTTCTTATGTGTTTTTTCTCTTTGAATCTAATTTTAAAAAATATACAAGTGATATCAGCAATTAAATTCCTATTAATTTTTGCGCTTTCTTATTTCCCTAATTTTGTTATTTCAAAGGGTTACCCAGTATCAATATTAATATTGGGATTAAGTGCTTTTTCTGCAATAATTTTTTTAACAGGAATAATTCTATTAATAAAAATAAACTCAGAAAAAGTAATTCTATCCTGATCTTAGGGAATAATAGAAAAAGATTTTAAATCATATAGATTATAAGAGAGAAGAATTCAAAAATTAATAAATAAAAAATTTAAATATAAAACCTGTATTATAATCTCGCATCGAATCTGGAATATTCCAGAGATGAAAGTTTATTTCATGGATAACGGAAGAATTTATAATTCTTAGCGTATTTGAGTGGAAAGTATATCTACACCTATTTCGGATGTAA
>CAZWBN010000242.1:0-2906 GCA_964632095.1 uncultured Clostridia bacterium
GTTTCAATTCCTCGTAGGTAGGCTCAAATCCAATTTTATTCTTATTTTTTCATAGTTTTTAATTTTCAAAGAGCGAATGAAATTAATTTTCACACTAAATATATATTCCTTTTCTTCTTTAAAATCAAGCAGAAACTTACAATTTCTTCCTGTCATCGAACTTCCTATAATTTTACATTATCCCGGGTGGACGACATAATACCTCATCCCCTTCGCAAAATTACCATCTCGCAACAAAAGGCTCATATTCTTCCTCTCCAAGCAGGTGTTTTTCTACCTTATAAATTTCCATTCTTATCAAAGTTCTATAGGAGACATTTCTTCTCAATTTTCTATGACTGATTGTCGCATTCAACTTTTTCTCCATTTCTTCAATAAATATTTTTCTTCCCTCATCATTTAAATAAAGCCCTCCAAGTTCCCTTAAAAAATGTTTCTCTTTCAGCATGCCTTTATTTACGAGCGAAAAAATAACTCTATCAGATAAAATGGGTTTAAAAATTTCTGCCACATCAAGATTCAAAGAGAATCTTCGGAAATTTGCTGTATGAAGAAAACCGATTCTTGGGTCAAGATGTGTTTTATAAATTTCAGAAAGACAATAAGTATAAACCAATGAATTTCCAAAACTTATCAATGCATTTAACCTATCTCCAGGTGGACGCCTTTCTCTCCGTCCATATTCCCATCCTTCACTTGTTATTATTTTATTAAAACTTCTATAATAAATCCCTTTTGAATTTCCTTCTATCGCCATAAGCGAATCAATATTCTCCTGAGCAGGGATTGAATTCAAGAAATTATTAAGTTTCTCAATCTCTTCCTTTAAATCCACACCCCGAGAATTATAATACTGAAGAACTTTTATCATATTTTGGATTGCACCTTTAACAAATTTTGAAGCAAGTTTTAATCGCTTTGAAGGGTCCATGTAATACTCAGTCTGTTTCAAAATCACTGCTCCAGAATTGTAATGCTCTCTTGGATAATAACTTCCAATATAATATCCGTAGCGATTAAAAAAGTGAACAATTATTTCGTTTTGAGTAAAAAATTCAAGAATTTTTTTATTTAAGGAAACCTCTCCAAAAATCAAAAACTCTCCGGTGTTCTCAATAGGAATATATTTTCTTTTTCCCTTATCACCTTCAAAAAATATAGTATTCTGCTTTCTCTTTATTTCTCCACTCGAAAATATGTAAATACTTTTTTTCATTTAATCTTTATTATT
This sequence comes from uncultured Clostridia bacterium, assembly GCA_964632095.1. GTDB lineage: Bacteria > Acidobacteriota > Aminicenantia > JdFR-78 > JdFR-78 > JdFR-78. The sequence continues at coordinate 1,232 of CAZWBN010000242.1, forward strand.
TTCTAAATTTCCAATTACTGTTTACCATTTGCCAATTACCATTTTCAAATTACAATTTCCTCTGCCCCTTTCTCAACACCCATTATCTCGCGGTCAGTGTAAAGTTTAGAGGAAAAAATATAAAAAACCACTGAATCCTGTTCTTCATTAATGACTTTTTTAAGCTCCAGTTTAAGCTTGGTAAATTTTGCTTCTGTAATTTCCCCTTCGAGCACAGAATTCTGAATCCATGTAAGATATTTTCTCGCAATTCTTAAAACCTTTGCCACTCTTTTCTCTCCAATATCATACACCATAATTAGATACATATCTATACTCCCACACTAATTAAATTCGAAATCCTAAGCTCTAAATTCTAAACAAAAAAGAAAACTCCAATTAAAAAATTTTTGCTCAAAATTTTATAAAAAGGAACAATATGAATTTCTGTATGTCCCAATTTAATCGAGGTATCCAGAGATAGGTTTATTATAAAGGCTTTTTTAGGTCTATATTGCTCACAAAAACTTCTCATTGCTCTTGAAATTTTTGGTTTCTTAAATTTCTGATATTTCACTTCAACAGGAAGTGCCCATGAGCCGAGGTCAACCACAAAGTCTATTTCTCCCTTGTCTTTTGTTCTCCAGAAACAGATTTTTGAAGCAGTGGAGCTGAATTTCTCTTTTAAAATATTGAATATAAAATTTTGGAAAATAAATCCTATTTCTATTAAATTCCCAAAAGTTCCAATTGCAAAGTTTCGAAGACCGAGGTCATAGAAATAATAAACAGGTGATTTACTGATTTCTTTTCTTATATTTCTAAAATATGGGGAGACTCTTTGAAGAATAAAAGTTTTTTCCAGAAACCAGAGATATTCTTTTATTGTCTTAAAAGAAATTCCAAGAGTAGACGATAATTCTGATAAATTAACTAATTTTCCAATTTGTGAAGCCATTATTTTTACCAAGTTTGTAAAAGAATCAGTTTTTTTTACTTTAAGAAGATAGGAAATATCTCTTTCTATATAGCTCTGGTAAATTTCATTGATTAATGCTCTCTTCTCTGCAAGTTTTTCCTCAAGAACGATTCTCGGATAACCTCCAAAATTAAGATATTCTTCGAGAAGGGCGTTTGTCTTTTCGTGTTCGAGAATGAAAAAATCTTGAAGCTTATTTTCATATTTATATTCGGTTTTATAATTAACGAATTCTTCAAAGGACAGAGTGGAAAGTTCAAATATCCTTTTTCTTCCAATAAGAGATTCATGTATTTTCTCTTTTAATTCAACGCTCCCTGAACCAGAAACTATAAATTTATATGGAAGATTCATATCATAAATTCCTTTAAGAAAAATTCCTGCATCCTCTTTTCTCTGGATTTCGTCTATGAAAACAAAACCTCTGTCTTTTCCTATTTCTAATTCGATTTTTTTTATCAATTGATTCTGAGAAGTGAAAAATTCTTTATCCTGCTCGATATCAAGATTTAAAAAAAGAGTTCGTTCCCCTTTTTCTTTTAAATACTTTTGAAGCATAAGCATTAAAGTGGTTTTTCCTGCCTGTCTTGGTCCAATAATAAAACTTATCTCTTTTTTTGATATATGTTCTTTAATTTCACTGAATAGTTTTCTTTTAATCATACTTCCATTTTAACCCGATTTTTTTAAAAATCAAGTTTAAAAATTCTCGTATTA
>CAZWBN010000243.1:0-2904 GCA_964632095.1 uncultured Clostridia bacterium
TAATATTGACTAATTTTTATTTTCTTATATTATTAAAAGAGTGAAAATCAATTTTAATTCAAAATCAGGAGGTAAAATGTCATATTTTTCAAGAGAAGAATTAATGGAATTACACAAGTTCAGCTCACAACAGGGTGTTTTGAGTATTTATCTCAATATTCCATCAAAGGGAAGAGGAAGAGAAAGAAAAATAAAAACTGAATTAAACTCAGGACTTAATGAGTTATATAAAAAATACCCGGAAGATAAAAATCTCTCATTTTTGATTGAAAAAGCAAAGGAGACTTTCTCCTTAATTCCTTTACAGGAATTAAAAAGGAGCATTGTACTTTTTCTATCTAAAACACCTGAATTCAAATGGCAAAGAAGCTTTCAGGTGCCACTAATCACAAAATTTGTTTGGCAAAAAAAACCCTTTTTAAGACCTCTTGTGGGATTGCTTGACAAAAATCCTGACACAGGAATTTCTTTAATTACCTCAGAAAAAATTAAATTCCTTACATGGAGGCAGGGATTTATCAATGAAGAATTAATTGAAGAAATAATTATTGACAAAGAGAGCTGGAGGAGATATGCAGGTCCAGCCCCCTCAATTTCAGCAATGTCTCAACAAACGAGCACTCACACAGACCAATTCAGACATCGAGTTAATGAACAGGTTGATAAATTCTTAAGAGGTATTGCAAGTAAAATTCCGGATTATGCTAAAAAATACAAATGGAAATATCTTATTCTTTCAGGAGAAAACACATATATAGAAACCCTTAAAAGAGCGCTTGGACCTTCCTGGGAGAAAAAAATTATCGGAACCCTTGACCAGATCCTTATAAAAAAACCTATTATTGAAATTGCTGACGCAGTGACCGATTTAATATATAAATGGAAACAGGAAATTGAAGAAAAAGAAATTAAATCTTTAATTAATAATGCATTATCCGGAAGAAGGGCATGTCTTGGAGTTACAGAATGTATAAACTCATTATTTGAGCAAAGAGTGGCTCATCTATATTTCTGTTATGACCTCGAACTTAAAGGATACCAGCGTCCGGATGGTTATTATGTGCTCAATCCTCCTGAAGACACGACCAATTTAAAAAAGGAACCCTATTTAATTGAAAAAATGATTGACCTTGCTCTGGAAAATGGAGTAAATATAACTCCAGTGGAAGGTGCTCCGGCTAAGGAATTAGCAAAATATGGGGGTGCAGGAGCATTCCTTCATTATTAATATAAATTTTATAAAAGGAGGAGTGGATGAAAAAGATATTAACCAAATTTGAACATTTCCAATATTTTTATCCATATACAGTTGCAATTGTTGGGGCAAAATTTGGAGAAAAAATAAACTTTATGTCTGCTGCATGGCATAGTCCCCTTTCTTTTTCACCCCCTCTATTCGGTGTATTAATATCTAAGAAAAGATTTTCACATTATGTTATCAGTAATGCAAAGGAATTTACAGCAAGCTTTTTACCCTTTAATAAGGTGAAAATATCGGCACAGATGGGAAGAAAATCCGGAAAAGATATAGATAAAGTAAAAACCTTCAAGATTAAACTTCTTCCAGCGAAAATAATCTCCTCTCCTATTCTTGAAGATTCATATGCTGCTCTCGAATGCAAGCTTATTGACATTAAAACTTATGGGGACCATGACCTTTTTGTTGGTGAAGTTGTAGCAGTTCATCAGGAAGAGGATGCTTTCGTGGAAGAAAATGGTGTGCTTAACACAAAGAAAATTAAACCTTTGCTTTATCTTGGCAGTGATATGTATATTACAGCTGACGCAAAAACTTTAAAACATATTCTTCCTGATTAATTCTAACTGACTTATAAATCCACTTCTCTTAAACAATTAGCAGCTTCTTCAGGAGAAACAGGATTTATATTAATACCTGTTCCCCATTCAAATCCAGCTATATGACTCATCCTGGAAATAATTTCAAAATGCCAGTGATAACTATTCCTAACAATATCTTTTTCATTCTTAGTCGCGTATTTTAAATTATAAGCTGTATGAAGCACTAAATTGAAAGGAGGATTTTTAAGGAATTTATTTATTCTGAGAAGTGTTTCTTTTAAAACAGAAGCTGTCTTTTTTAATTCATTATTATCAAGAACCGAAAAATCACATTCATGATTTTCCGGCAGAATCCATGTTTCAAAGGGATGAGAGGAAGCATAAGGCTCCCAGACTATATATCCGTTCGTCTGGGTAACTATTCTCTTGCCGGATTTCAATTCTTCTGAAAGAATATCACATATAAGACACCGTTTATTCTTTAAATAATGCGTCCTCCCTGCTCGAACTTCATTTTCAATTATTTCAGGTATTATGGGTAGTGCTACAATCTGGGAATGAGGATGAGATAGAGAGGCACCTGCACCTCGCCCATAATTTCCAAAAAGAAGAACATAACTTATTCTTACATCCTGATAAAAAAATTTTATTCTTTCTCTTATTGCAATGAGCATATCTCGAATTTCCTCGATTCTCCTTTCCCAGAGAGGATAATCATGACGAGGCGTTTCTATAATTACTTCATGATATCCAAATCCTTTTAGAATTTTAAAATATCTACTCTCTCCAATCTCAAAATTAATATCTGGTCTGAGGGCTGGAAATTTATTTGGCACTACCCTAACCCTCCAGCCAGGAGAATTAGCTTCTCTGTTAGATGGTCCGATGGCAAAAGTTTCAGGTGGAGTAAGATTTTCCTTTCCTTCACAGAATGGACATTCTCCTTCCTCTGCCTCATCTCTTTCACAGAAAGCAAATGGTCGCATTTTTCTCTCCGGAGCAATAATTACCCATCTCTTACGAATCGGGTCAAACCTTAATTCCGACATTTTTCTTTATCTTAACCAATAAATAATTAAATGTAAAATATAATAATTCGAATAT
>CAZWBN010000244.1:0-2899 GCA_964632095.1 uncultured Clostridia bacterium
GAACCTGCTGTTAAAGATAAATTCTGGAATAAAGAAGGAATAAAAATTGAATTTTTTAGGTATAATTATGGTAAAATAAAAGGTTTCTATATAAGCACTAATAGAGCAAGAAATATTGAATTTATAAAAAAGTGAATTCAAGAAGGGAATTTATCAGAAATTTTGTTTTTGGGACTATTTCATTACCTCTTTCTTTTACTAAGAAGTATTTAGATAATGAAAGATTTCGAATTAAAAAAAGTGATATGTATTATAGAAGACTTGGAAGAACAAATCTTTATATATCTGAAATATGTCTTGGAGGAAGCCCTGTCCCTCCAGAGCCTGTTTTTTTATGAAACAATCGAAAGAGGAATAAATTATATTGATACTTCTGAATCCTATATGAATGGAAATAGTGAAAGGATTATTGGGAGAGTCTTAAAAAAATTTGGCAGGGATAAAATCCATGTCTGCACAAAGTTTCATTTAAGAGGAAAAAACTGGAACACTGAATCAATTATAAAATCAGTTGAGGCAAGTCTTAAAAGACTTGATACAGATTATGTAGATGTCCTTTCAACTCATGGGGCAAGCGAGAAAGAACAACTAACTGATGAAAGAGTTCTAAATGCCTTTGAAAAATTAAAAAAGCAGGGAAAATTTAGATTTCAGGGACTTTCCTGTCATAAAAGCCATTATGAAGTAATCAAAAGAGCTGTAGAATGTGGGTATTATGACATGGTTCAAATTGCATACAATGTTTTTGATATTAAAGACTATGAAAAGGAAATAGAAAAATACGATGATTATCTTGGAGCAAGTGGTCTTGGAAAATTAATTAAGTTAGCAAAATCAAAGGATGTTGGTGTTATAGCAATGAAAACATTAAAAGTTGGCGGAAAAAGACAGAATTTGGAAAGATATAAAATTGGAAATTTCTCAATATACCAGGCTATGCTTAAAAGGGTGCTTGAGAACAGAGATATATCATCAGTTGTTACTGAAATGTTGAATTTCAAACAACTTAAGGAAAATCTTAGTATTCTGGATAGAGATTTAACTTACGAAGAGAGGAAGGCGCTCTATGCTTATGTTTTTAAAAATTCAAAGGGTTACTGTCATATGTGCGGGCTTTGTGAGAGAAAATGTCCATCAGGTATAAAAACCACGGAAATTCTGAGATATCTTGCTTATTATGAAAGTTATTTAAAAGAAGACTATGCAAAAAATGAGTATGCAAAATTAAAGAAAAATGAAAAAACCTTCTGCACGGATTGTGGTGAATGTGAAAGAGTATGTCCTTATAATGTGCCAATTAGAGAGAAGTTAAAATTAGCAGATAGAATTTTAACAATCTAATTTTTTTATTTTTAAAATAAACCTTTTCCTCGTGGAAATCGTTTATTAAATATGGAGTTTAATAGATGAAAAGTGTATCTGCATTAATATTAATAATAATGTTTTTTAATCCCTCTCTCATGTTTTCTTTCTATAAAACTGAAAAGATTGAAAGAAAAAATCAAAGACAAAAGGTTGTAAAGGCGATAAGAGTAAATGAACAAATTCAAATTGATGGAATTCTCAATGAAGAAGTCTGGAAAAATGAAGGCTATAGTGATTTTGTTCAATCAGACCCAATAGATGGGGCAGAACCAACAGAAAAAACAATAGTCTGGGTTGCTTATGATGATAAGGCTCTCTATATAGGAGCAAGGCTTTATGATTCTCATCCAGAACTAATCGTCAGTCGTTTGGGCAGAAGGGATGATTTTCTCGATTCAGACTGGTTTATTTTTGCAGTGGACCCCTATTATGACAGACGTTCTGGTTTTCAATTTGCTGTGAATCCTGCTGGTTCTATTGTTGACTGGACTTTGTATAACGACGAATGGAATGATAACACATGGGATGGAGTCTGGGACTGGGGAGTCAATATAGACGATAAAGGCTGGAGTGTAGAAATAAAAATTCCATTTAATCAACTGCGTTTTGAGAAAAAAGAAAGATATATCTGGGGTGTAAATTTTGTAAGAATAATAAAAAGGAAAAATGAAAGAGACACTTTTGTATGGATTCCTAAGGAAGATAGTGGTTATGTTTCTCATTTTGCAAAACTTATAGGAATTGAAAATATTAATACTGGCAGACACATTGAGTTTCTTCCCTATACAGTTGGTCAGGCAACATTCAGTCCTTCTCAGCCTGGTAATCCTTTTCAGACTGGAAAGGATTATCTGGGTAATATTGGTTTTGACCTTAAAGTTGGAGTTAAAAGCAATTTAACTCTGGATGTAACAGTTAACCCAGATTTTGGTCAGGTGGAAGTTGACCCTGCAGTAATTAATTTAACCGCATATGAAACATATTATCAGGAAAAAAGACCCTTTTTCATAGAGGGCTCAAATATTTTTAATGCATTCGGAAAAGGTGGCTCTACCATGGATGTTAACATAAATTTTGCTTCTCCTTCTTTTTTCTACAGTAGACGAATTGGTCGTCCACCCCAAGGCGATGTTACGCACGATGGATATGTAAATTTTCCAGACAAAACAACTATACTTGGAGCTTTTAAGCTTACAGGAAAAGTAAAGGGATGGAATTTAGGTTTTATAAATGCTCTGACCGCACGGGAATATGCTGAAATTGATTCTAATGGAGAACGCTTTAAAGAAGAAGTGGAACCTTTTACCTATTATGGGGTTTTAAGACTTCAGAAAGAATTTAATGAAGGAAGACAGGGTTTGGGTTTTATAGCTACTTCTGTGATTAGAGATTTAAGAAACAAGAATCTTGAGGATATATTAAACAGGAGAGCATTCAGTCTTGCAGTAGATGGCTGGACATTTCTTGATAAAAATAAGGCATGGGTTTTTACTGGGTGGATAGGAGGAACTTTTGTTGAGGGGAGTAAAACAGC
>CAZWBN010000245.1:0-2898 GCA_964632095.1 uncultured Clostridia bacterium
GGGTGGCTGTTAACCACTAGGTTGCAGGTTCGAGTCCTGCCCGGGGAGCCATTTTAACAGCTGTTTCAAACTCCTTCAAGGTATCCTTCTGCCTTATTCACACAAGGGAGAAAGCAAGAAGAATAAAATTTTTCTCTTTTTATCCTTTCTTAAAACTCAAAAGTTCGAGGGCTGGGAACTTTTGGTATTTATGAAGATGGGGGCTTTTCGTTTTTAATTAAAAATCTTATATATTACTTCCAAAGCATATAAAAAACAAAGCGAACCCAAAGATGAATTATCATCTATACTTCATAGTAAACTTAATTGACTACCTTTTTTGTATCTTGAATCTAATTGAGGCAAGTCAATTCTTCTAAGTATTTCCTTAGTATAAGGGCGTTTCGCATTTATAAAAGCGATTGCTTGTAAGAAGTTTTTGACTTCATCTGAGTTAAGCAGATTCCATATGTTCTCGGCTTCTTCATAGGAATCAAAAGATATATAGTAAATTGTGTCATCCAGAATTGCAGGTTTTCCATTTATAGGATGTATTAGAGAAAAAACAGGTTCTTTGTAGAATCCAGAAATAGCTACTTTATATGGTTTAAATGCATAATCTCCTATTCCGAAAATTGAAAATCTTTTTCTAAAAACTTTTGACTTTCGTTCATCTAAGAATTTCGCATGTGATATTAAATAGTTCCAAAGTTTTGGATATTTAACTAAAGATGAAGTATCATCGCTTGGGTGTTTTTGAGTTATGATAATAAAATATTCTGTGTTATCAATTTGCATTCGTCTCAATTGTGACCCTTTAAGGAAAGGATATAAACATTCTATTTCTATCTCTACTTTTTCTCCAAAACCATTAATTAAACCATCCTTAGTTTTTTTCAAAATCAGTATTTTAGAAGCATTGTGTTTTACACCTTGTCTCCACTCTAAGGAAAAATTACCCTCTAAAAATTTATATTTTTCATATAGTTCAAAATTAGCTACAAACTTTGAATTTAGCCAGCCAAACTTTTGTATCCTTTCATTATTATATAAAGACCGAACATCACAAATAGGCTTCCCCCTTTCACTTAAATTAGCTAAAAATAATCCTCCAGGTGCGCTTATCCCAAATTCTTTTTTTGAATCTATAAGGAGAAATTGAATATTAGATATGTTTAAGTACAATTTATGTATATCTCTAAGTATATTCACTGCTGTTGAAAGTTTACATAACATAGCAATTTTACCTTTAAAATTGCTAAATCGCTGAAGCAAATAAATAATTATATATTCTGCAATATCAAAATTGCTTTTTCCCATTATTGCGTCAATGCCTTTAAGCTTTTTTATATTTGATTTTGGGGGAAAATTAACGCCGCCTAAACGAGTAATTTCAGAATTTGTAACCCATGGTGGATTACCTAAAATCAAAATCTGGATGTCAGAAGTTTGAAGAAATGCAGTGAGCCTCTCAGAAAATTGATGAGTGAAAATATTATCGATATGAAACTCGATAGATGGAGTATAATTAAGCTTTCTTAATCTATAAAAGAAAATATTTCTGTATTTAGGCTGAAGTTCGACGCAATATACAAATTTTAATGAAGGAAAGTAATTTAATGCTGAAAAAACAAAATTTCCCTCTCCACAAGTGGGTTCAATAAGGATATCCGGATTAAATCCTTCTAAATATAAATGTTTACAAATACGATCTGTAAGACGTTTAGGAGTTTGAAAGTCTCCAAGATCTGTCTTTCTATTTCTTTTCATATATCCAAATCACTCCTTCTAATTTATTATTTACTACACGTGAATATTGGAGTCTCCATTGAAGCGCTTGAGAAACTGTCAAATATCCAATATCTGGAGGATTACTTAAAACTTCATTTGCAATATTCTCAAGTTCTATGTCGTCTATATAAGGTATCCTTTCCAAAATAAAAGCTTTTACATCATCCAAATTTCCTTCTTCATCAACAATTCTCCGTAAACCTTTAGTAGTAATAAAATCTCCTGTTTTACTCTTATCAATAAATCTCGCATGTATAAAACTTACATTATATTTCTTGCTATCGTCTTTATCGTATACAAAAAGAAGAATATTATATCCAAGACCATAAATTTTCTGGCGAAAATTTCTAAATGGGACAGAGGACTGGGGCTGGCGAATAGAAGTAACTTTAATATCAGTATTTACATCAGGATCGAGAAAATCTATACCACTGGCTGAGCTTCCTATAGTTGTTTCAAACTTCTGTGCAATCTGTTCTTTGAATAATTTTTCAAAATAGTCACCCACTGATTTACCATCTGTAATACCCCGTATTTCTTCATGTGTCCGGTTGGACATCTTCTCACAAAAGTTCTTAGCTTCTTTTATCAAGATTTCAATTGACAATTTAGGCTTCACAGAAATGCCTCCTCTTTCTAAATATTCCATAATCTCTTTGAAATCATTAATCCCTCAAACTGTCTCTTATAGACTCAATTCTTTTCTACCTGCCATAATTTCACTGTATAATACCTATAGATGTTATATGCAAAAAAAAATAAAAAATCAAGTAAAAGATAGACTTTAAAGACAATATAAAAAATTTTAAAGGAGATAGACTTGAAATACAAAGACAACTGATGAACAAGTGGAGAATTAAATATTGGAACTGGGGAGTAAATGATTTTATTGATTCCCACTAAGTACTTAATTCAAATTCAATAGGCTCCCAAGAATTATATACAACTCAAAATGAATTCTCTTTGCAGAGCCAGTAAATCCCATGTGATTTATTACTACAAACCTATCCAGTTTCTTATAATCATGTTAGATGTTTTCTTTAAACAAATCCTTTTCCATAGACTCTTAATGAAATAATTTGAATATTTGACCTTTCCAATATTTTTGCTTATTATGAATTCCAATGA
>CAZWBN010000246.1:0-2895 GCA_964632095.1 uncultured Clostridia bacterium
TAATTTTCTACAAGTTGTCTGCTGATTTCTATTATTCTTTTTGTTTTTACCTTGTAAAAACCACATGGTTTAATTGTTTCTTCAATAATTTTTGAATCAATTTTAAGAACATCCTCAGGAGAATTTATAATTTTAAAAAATCGCTTTGAAGATAAAGCAGTATTTTCATCTCTTGTTCTTTGAGAAAGAATAGTTGTAATTAAGACTTTAAAGGGATCCCGATTGGAAAATTCAAAAAGCTCATAAGTTGATTGAAGTATGTCTACGATTCTTTCTATTTTAAAAGATGTAGATTTCTTTTTCAATGCACGCTCAGGGGTTTTCCTTTATCAGGAAAAGATTAGAATTCTTCTGGCTCTTCTTCGTATTCATACCCTTCCTCACCTTCCTCTTCATATCCTATTAATTCATCTTCGTATCGCGCTTCCCCGATTTCTTCTTTTCTCTGTTCTATTGCCTTCTCAAATTCCTCTTCGTCCTCGTAGCGCCTCAAGTAATTTGATTCAAAATCACTATAAAACAATTCGAGATAATCATCTTCAATCTGACAGAATATCGATAATCCATATTCCGATTGTAAATCTCCTATTTTTTCAATAATTTTTGCCTTTTCTTTTAGGGCATCCAATGTCTTCCAGCTAAGAATTTCTATTTCTTCCATTTTCACCTCTTCCAGAAAAATAAATAACAATTTTTCAAAAATTGTCAAGAGATTTTTCTAATTTTCTTGACTTAATATATAAAAAAGATTAATTTAAAATTGTTAGAAATGAAAAAATTCATGCTTCTAATCCTTTTCCTTTCTATAATTGTGTTAATGAAATGCGCCTCTACGGGTCAAGTCCAAAATCATTTAAAGTTTGGGATAATTGCTGCTCAAAAAGACCTATGGGATGAAGCAATTTTCCAGTGGAAAAAGGCTATTAAAATAAATCCAAATAGTGCAGCAGCTCATAATAATTTAGCAGTTGCTTACGAGAAAAAAGGCTTAATTGAAAAAGCAAAAGAGGAATATGAGAGAGCCCTTAAATTAGCACCAAATGACTATAGAATAAAATCAAACTATGAATCTTTTTTAGAAATCTACAAAGAATTTAAAAGAGCTAAAAATAAAAAATGAAAAAAAATATTAAGCCCCTTTTTATTTTACTTTTTTTAATTTATTGTTCCTGTCAATCAGTTACGCAATATAAAGTATCTATTGAAATTCAAAGCCCTATTAAAATCGACCTTCCTTCCTATGAAGAAATAATTTTTACCTCTTTTAAAGTCAATAGCGAAATAAAGGAAATAAATTTTAATAAGGAAATATTCAATTTCTTTTCTCCGGAAATAAAAAAAGAGTTCGAAGGCAAAATCCTGTTCAAAGAAATAAAATGGAATAAAGAAAATTTACATGAGGATAAAGATTTTTGGAAAGCTCTTGTCAATAATAAAAACAAAAAGCTTTTCTTTACAGGTAAATTAAACTTTAAGAAAGAATTAAGAAAAGCTCTTTTAGAAGAAAGAAAACCTCAGACAACTCCTTTTCTGGAGAGAAAATTGGCTTCAAGACTTTTTTTTATTTTAAATTTAAATTTATATTTAATAGATTCAAATACAGGGGAAATAATCTATCAAAAAGATTTTAAGGAATCCAAAGCATATAAAAATATAAACCAAAAATCCAATTATGCATTTTTTGATATTTTAGAAGAAATTAAAAATAAACTTTTCAAAGAAATTATTTCTCATAAAAAAAGGGAAGAAAGATATCTTATTATGAGATAAAAAGGGAGTTTATAAAATGAGAAAAATTAGTTTTTTCATTTTGATTATATTTTCAATCAATATAATTTTATCAGCTCAAACCGTATATTTCCCTTATTATGGTAAAAATAAGGTTATTTATAAAAAATTCAACTGGAATCGCTATGAAACAAAACACTTCCATATTTACTATTATATTAAAAATCCAAAACAATTAGAAAGAATTGCCAGTTTAGCAGAAAGTGCCTATTTAGCAATCAGTCAAAAAATTAAACATGAACTTTCAAAGCCTGTCCCTTTAATATATTACCAAACACATACCGATTTTGAACAAACAAATCTATTCCCTGGTATAATTCCGGAAGCAGTTATGGCTTTTGCAGAACCTGTTCTCCATCGGATTGTTCTTCCAGGAGATTTGCCTACAGATAATCTTCAAGCTTTGATAAAACATGAGCTCGCTCATATCTTTGAATATTCAATACTTTATGGAGATGTGACAGGGGCAATTTATGCTTTTAATCAACCTCCTTTATGGGTGATGGAAGGATTCGCAGAATATTCGACTGAAGAATGGGATCCTGTTTCCCTAATGATAGTAAGAGATGCTGTCTTAAATGATAGAGTTCCTGAAATCACAAAATCAGGGGATATGATTACTCGTTACCCTTTACCTCGGGACCCTGCTTATGACTTTGGTCATGCTATATTTGATTTTCTTGAACATAAACATGGAATAACAGGAATCCGTCTTCTCTGGAAGGTGGTTAAACAAACATCTTTAATGAAGAGATTTAATCCTTTAAAAAAAGCATTTGATTATAGCTATAAAGAATTTAATTTTGAATTTAAGAAATATCTGAGAGAGAAATTTAAAATTTATTTGTCAAAAGAAAACCCTGAAAATTATAGTGTTCCTCTTGGGCCCGAGTTTCCCTATGCTTATAGTCTTTCCCATCAAATTTCTCCTTCAGGAGATATAATTGCTGTATTAACTTACAATATAAGAGATTATGATATTGATATTATTCTAATATCAGCGAAAGATGGCTCAGTAATAAAAAATATTACAAAAGGCTACACACTAAAATATGAATACATAAAAATGGATTTTGACCCTTCCTTAGGAAGAAGTATTTGCTGGTC